>CAYLZR010000001.1:0-13538 GCA_964388145.1 uncultured Gemmatimonadaceae bacterium
AACGGCAAGACGACTCGTATTCGACTCGCGCCCAAGGCTGCCCGAACGGCGGCTTCCTTGACACGAAGCGCCGCGCGGGCCAGCAAGAGATTCGCCACATTCGCACACGCGATCAGCAGCACTAACAACGTGGCAACCATCATGGCCGACAACACCGCGGTGAGCTCAGCACCTGTGTCGTCTTCGACGAACGTGTTCATGACGACGCCCACACCCTGGTTCGATTCGGGGTACTCTTCCGCGAGCCGGTTCGCGATGGCGGCAAACTCCAACTCCGCTTGACCCCGGCTGACGCCGTCCTTCAACCGGCCCATCACCGTGAATGTCGAGCCGTCCCCTCGCGCGGTGAGTTGAGCCCGTTCATCCCGACGCGGTAACCACAGAGATTCGTTTCCGGGGAACCGGAAGCCGTCGGGCATCACTCCAATGACCGCCGCGGCCTCACCATTGAGTCGAATCGATCGTCCTATCACTGCCGAGTCCAAGGCGTACCGCCGTTCCCAAATATCGTGACCGATCACGACCGTCAACGGTGCTCCGGCTACGTCGTCCTCGACATGAAAAGTTCGCCCGATGGCCGGCTGCACCTCGAGCAAGTCGAACATGTTCGCACTGACAAACGCGCCACGGTACCGTTCCGGATCCGCGCCGTCGCTCAAGTTCACCGTGGTACCGTTGAGACTCGACAAACCTTCGAACGACGTCTGTTGCTCGCGCCAATCATAAAAGTCGTGTTGCGTAACGCCCATCTGCTGCACACCACGGGAGACGTTGTTTCTCCTCAAGAGAAGCAACTCGTCCGCCTCTGGGACATCCAATCCCCGAAAGAACACAGCATAGAGGATGCTGAACATGACGGTGCACAGTCCGATGCCCATCCCGAAAACGAACACCGATAGAACCGAGGATCCCGGCGTCTTCCTGAGTCCACGGACCGCGAAGCGAAGATCTTGAAAAATCGTCTGCATGGGTTGCCTTTGTGTAGAACGTCGCGGGCGTGTATCGAGCGACGTCGGTCGCGTCGGTGCACGCCGCCGCCCTCCGAGGACTTGGCCCGCCGCCGTCATGCGCTCCCGCGTGGCCGCCATCGCCAAGTCCTTGATCGTCTTGAACCAGAACCGTAGCGGACCGCGCCAACGAGCGGCGTTTCGCGGATGCCTGCGATCGGCGTCGAAAAACGCGATGAGATCGGACTCGTACCGTCGCCGAAACGCTGCAGGGTACGCGCGCAACAACCACCGAAACACACGGAGACCGATGCCGGACGGAGACCCAACGCGAGACCCTGAAGTGCGATGGGTCATGACCGAAGTTTGGGATCGGGAATCACGGCGTTGTCTCGGGCGTACCGCACGATCTCATCCCACCGCCGCAGCTCGGCCTCGAGCGCCGCACGGCCGGCGGCTTCGAGTCGATAACACCGCCCGCGACGCGCGTCGTGCTCACCCGCCGCCGCCGACTCCGCGATGAATCCCTGCCGCTCGAGACGCTGAATCGCTTGGTAGAGCGTCCCCGATCCGAGGCTCATGGCTCCCCCGGTGCGCTCCTCGACGTCCAACTTGATCCCGTATCCGTGCTGGTCGGACTTGGCTAGCGAAAGCAGGATCTGTACCGCCACCGCAGTCAGGGGATGGCTGGAATTACCTGTAAATCGTTTTGTCATAACAAGTTACACTCAAAGATCAAGAATATGTCACTTAGTGACATGTCGCAATGTGACATGACGAGCGGAGTGAGGAATTGGTTTCACGACCCGACTATCTTTCTAGGCCCATTTTCGAAGCGTTTCGTATGTCGTTCATACAGCCACGCGTGTTGTTTCTGACCATGTTCGCGGCCCACATCACTGTCGGGACCGCAGCAGCGCAGCGCTCGTCAGGTGCATCGGACCGTATCATCAGCCACATCAACTTCCTCGCCGCCGACGCCCGCGAGGGGCGAGGTGTCGGTACGGCCGGGCTCGATGCCGCCGCCGAGTACATCGCGGACCACTTCGCAAAAATCGGTTTGACGGGCGGAACCGCCAACGGTTTTCTCCAGCGCTTCACGATTTCGCCCACAGCACCGGCGGCCGCACACACGGGTATCGGTGGCGCCGTGGTGTCCAACGTGGTGGGAATCGTCCCGGGTCACGGCCCACTGCGGACTCAGGCCGTGGTCGTCGGGGCTCACTACGATCATTTGGGTTACGGTGGGTTTGGCCGCCTCGACTCCGATAGCCTACGGGTGATCCACAACGGCGCGGATGACAACGCGTCGGGCACCGCGGCATTGATCGAAGTGGCAAGGCAGTTGCACGCGCGCACCGCGGAAAATGTTCGCTCGATTGTCTTCGTCGCTTTCACCGCGGAGGAAGCCGGATTGATCGGGTCCGACTACTACGTGAAGAACCCGGTTGTCTCCAATGACTCGACGTTCGCCATGTTGAACATGGACATGGTGGGTTACCTCACCGACGATCGCCTGATCGCGTTCGGTGCTGAAACAGCGGAGGAGTTTGTTGCGCTGCTCGAGTGGACCAACGTAGACCATCGTTTCCGCCTCGCCGCGTCGGGTGACGGTTATGGCCGCAGCGACCAACAGTCGTTCTTCATCCAGAAGATCCCGGTGCTGCACTTTTTCACCGGAACGCACGAGAATTACCACCGCACAACCGATGACGCCGAGTTGATCAACACCGAGGGTGTTGCACGAGTGGCCTCTTTTGTATCCGACATGACGTGGAGCCTGGCAACGCGTCCCGCACCGCTGACGTTCGTCGACGCGGTACCGCCGGCGGCGGTCACGTCGGGTGGATACGGTGCCTATCTCGGGTCCATTCCCGACATGTCGGAGTCGCCGGGCGGGGTGCGACTGAGTGGCGTCCGGTCGGGCGGCCCAGCAGACCGGGCGGGTATCCGCGCCGGTGACATCATCGTCCAGATTGCACAGTTTGAGGTTTCGGATCTCTACGCGATGACCGACGCGCTGCAAGCACTCAAGCCCGGAGACACGGTGACGATCAAGATCCGACGAGACGACCAGCTTATCGAGGTCGAAGCCACGTTGGGACGGCGCGGTGGGTGATACCAAGCTGAAGGCGGAATCGATCGCGAAGACGCTGCACGGTGCGTTCTGTCGCGACGTTCCCCGGCAAGAGTTGTTGCAACTAGCAGCCGAGAAGATTCGTCAAACCGGTGCACCGTACACGTCGGTGTACATGTACATGGTCGACGACAGCGGCGATATGTTGAGACTCGAGGCGTTTGACGGCCGGCCGACCCATCACACCGAGATCCAGGTTGGACAGGGCATTTGCGGGAAAGCAGTGGCTGAGAAAACCGATTTGAACGTGCCTGACGTGTCTGCGGCCGAAGAGTACCTCGCTTGCAGCATCGAAACCCGCTCGGAACTCGTCGTGCTGATCCGGCGCCATGAAGTGGTTCTGGGCCAAATCGACATCGACAGCGACGTGCCGGACGGTTTCGACGAGCACGAGGTCGGGGCGGTGCGGGAAGTGGCTGACGCCCTCGCGGCTCTCCTCTAATACTCACCCGCGATGAGCGACTCGTCTCCACGCGTCGTCGAGGAGCACGTGCGTGTCAATGGCGTCGATCTCTTTACTCGCACCGTCGGTGATGGACCAGATGTCATCGTCATGCACGGCGGACCCGGTGCTCACCACGACTATCTCCTACCGCAATTCGACGCGCTCGCCCAAGGTCGCAGACTGCGATATTACGACCAACGAGGCGGCGGAAAATCGCAAGTGAGTCGCGACACCGAAGTCGGGTGGCGCGACCAGACCGCCGATCTCGACGGGTTGATTTCATTTTGGAATGCGGAGCCGGCGACCCTGCTCGGATACTCGTGGGGCGGATTGCTCGCGCTGCTCTTCGCCACCGAGCATCCGGAGCGCGTGGGCCGCCTGGCTTTGGTGTCGGCGGCACCAGTGCACGCGGGGGCCCGGCGTGAATTCCAACAACGCTTGTCCGAACGGATGAAGGCACCCGCAATCGTTCGCGCCAGAGACGAACTCCGGCAATCGGGTCTGCGCGAGAGTGATCCGGAAGCATATCGCAAGCGCGCATTCGAGTTGTCGGTAGCGGGATACTTCACTCACCCGGCGAGAGCGCGCGGACTCACACCATTTCGCGTCACCGGGCGGACGCAGCAAGCGGTCTGGAGCAGCGTGGGCGACTACGACCTTCGCGAGAAAATAGCGTCGCTGTCCGTTCCGGCTTTGGTTTTGCACGGCCAGCACGATGCGATACCAGTATCATCCGCGGAGGAGACCGCGTCACTCCTCGGTGCGGAACTCGTCGTATTCGAGCATTCGGGCCACGTTCCGTACGTGGAAGAACCACACAAATTCGTGGCAGTGCTCGACGCGTTTCTACCCAGAAGCCCATGAGCCGTATCCACCCGTTCGACATGGTGTTTGCGGAACTTGCGGAGAAGTTTTTTCCCCGCATTCGCAAAGAGGCTCCGGACACGAGCATCGATTTGGCTACGCTCACGAGGCTCCCAACGGCGCAACAACTCCTTCGTGAGCTGGGATCACCCGAACTGGCGGAGAGCGATCCACAAGCGATTACCGAGTACCTCGCGCTGCTCTTTGTCGCGTATCGTTTTTGGATCGCCGGACAACACACGCTTTGGGTGGACAGAGACAAACTCACCGCCGCAATCAACAGCGGGTCGACCGACGCGCCGGTTGCTGATGAAGACGCATGTTATCTCGCCTTTCCCGAACGTTGGTACTGGGCCACGGTCGGTGACAATCAGCCCCACGAACCACTCGATGGGATGTTTGTGGTGCGTGCGAGGTCGCAAGGGGAGTTGACGGTGGCTGCAATTCTCGGACTGCGCCCCGGGCGGGACGGATTCTCCCAAATCACCGTCAGCGGAGGCGCGGACGACGTGGCCGCAGCGGCAAGTGACATGCGAGACCCACCCTTTGCCCCCACCATGGATGGGGGCGCCCAAGCGGGGTTCAAGTCGGTGACCACAGAGGGCGAACTGTTACATCTGGCCAACCTCGCGCTGATATCGGCGGCTGAGTAGCTTCACTTCATCACCATGAGCAGCAAGAACGAAGTCGCCCGGATCCTCGACCAGATTGCGGCGTGCCACGAGTTGAAGGGGGAAAACGCGTTTCGGGTTCGAGCGTATCAAACCGCGGCCCGTGCGGTTGCCGGTTTCGCAGACGACCTCGCTGAGGCCGCGACCAGCGGAACACTCGCCGAGCTGAAGGGCATCGGTCCCGCCACGCTCCAAATCGTTCTTGACGTGCTGGCCACCGGCCGGAGCACGGTGCTCGACGAACTCCGCCGGGAGATCCCGGCCGGTCTCGTCGATATGATGCAAATCTCAGGGCTTGGTGTCGCAAAAATCCACCAAATACACGAGAGCCTCGGGATCACGACTTTGTCGGCGTTGGAAGAGGCCACTCGCGACGGCCGCCTGGCAAGCTTGCCGCGCTTTGGCCCGAAGATGGCGGAGAAGGTCCTTCGGAGTCTCCAGTTCCTCAAGCACCGTGGTGAATTTCGCCTGTTCCACCACTCCCGCGCCGAGGCGCGGGCGCTGCTACCCGCACTGAAAGAGCTGCCCGGCGTCAGTCGCGCCGAGATCGTCGGCAGCATTCGTCGGCGGCGTGAATTGATCCAGAACATGGAGTTTCTCGTCCAGCTCGATGGACCGTGGGACCAAGTCACCGGCCAACTCGATTCACTCGTCGACGTCACGGAATTTACCAGCGAGACGGAGGGGATGGTCACCATCAAATTCGCCAGTGGTTCCGTCGCCAGCTTGCGCGCGAGTCGGCCGGACGACCTTGGATTTCACATGGTGCAAACGACGGGGAGCGCCGAGCATCTCGATGCCTTGGCCCGGCGCGCGGAGACACTTGGCCTCTCGTGGACGGACAGCGGGATCACGTCGAACGGAGCCAAGATTCCGTGCGCCACCGAAGAAGAGATCTACACTGCGTTGGACCTCCAATGGATTCCTCCGGAGCTCCGGGAGGGTCAAGGAGAAATCGACGCAGCGGCGGAGCGCAAGCTACCGCGACTGGTCGAAGCAGCGGACCTGCGCGGATTTCTCCACTGCCACAGCAACTATTCGGACGGCACAAGCACGGTTCGGGATTGGGCGGTCGCGGCTCAGCAAGCCGGTTACGAGTACGTCGGGATTACCGACCACAGCGAGGCCGCGCGCTACGCTGGAGGTTTATTTCGTGACAAAATTCAAGATCAGCACGACGAGATCGATCGTGCCAATGCCGAGGTACACGACGTCACGGTTCTCAAAGGCATCGAGGTCGATATTCTGCAGGACGGCGACTTGGATTACACTCCCGAGATTCGCTCGTCATTCGATTTCGTTATCGCATCGCTTCACAGCGGATACGGTCAGGATCGCGACGTCATGACGAAACGCATTTTGCGCGCCATGGACGACCCCAATATGGTCATCTTCGGTCATCCAAGCGGACGATTACTTCTCTCGCGCGACCCATACCCCATGGACTTCGACGCCGTTTTCGAGAAGGCAGCCGAACGGGGAATCGCCATCGAGATCAACGCGGATCCGCAACGCCTCGATCTAGATTGGCGGCTCGTCCGGCACGCCATCAGCAAGGGAGTTACGATATCCATCGGAGCCGACGCGCACAACGTGGCCGGAATGACGAATATGGAACTCGGGATCGGCATTGCCCGGAAAGGATGGCTTTCGTCGAGTGAGGTTCTCAACACCCGTCCCCTCGACGAGTTCATGCAACATGTTGCCCGGCGTCGCGCAAATTGAGCGCCGATGACAAGAAGGCTCGTACGCGGGCGATCATTCGAAAACTCAAGAAGCGTTTCCCAGACGCAAAGTGTTCGCTCACGCACCGATCCCCGTTGCAGCTTCTCGTCGCTACGATGCTGAGTGCGCAATGCACCGACGTACGCGTCAACATCGTGACCAAGGACCTCTTCAAGCGTTACAAGACAGCCAACGACTACGCCGACGCCGATCCGGAACAGCTCTCCGATATCATCAGGTCGACGGGGTTTTTCCGGAACAAGACGAAATCGATTCTCGGGATGGCCCAGGGCCTTGTTGAAAAACACCACGGGAAAGTCCCTCGCACGCTGGACGAGCTGACCCAACTCCCGGGCGTCGGACGGAAAACTGCCAATGTCGTCTTGGGGAACGCGTTCGGTATCGACGAAGGTGTGGTCGTGGATACGCACGTCACCCGACTCTCGAACCGATTGAAGCTCACGACACACAAAGACGCGGTGAAAATCGAACGGGATCTCATCCGCTTGGTTCCTCGGTCCGACTGGACGCTCTTTCCACACCTAATGATCCAACATGGACGCGAGATCTGTCAGGCGCGCAAACCCCGGTGCGAAGCGTGTCCAATTAACACACTTTGTCCATCTTCGGCCGCCTGACCGCCTGCGAGGAGACGTGAGAGTCGATCTAGCCCTCTTGTGCGACTACGCCCTCATCGACCAATACGGCAAGCTCTCCGTCTTGGGAATCTTCGAACACATCTGGGTTCAACAGTTCCCTGTCGTGCATCCCCGCCTGCACCTCGTAATGCGTTTGAAGGGTCGCCGAACCGAACTCGGGGAGCACAAAGTGCGCATTCGTCTCATCGACGAAGACGAGCACGAGATCATCACTGGTGACGGCACCGTGAGCTTCTCAGAGCCCCCTGCCGGGGTGACGGAAGTCGAGGCAGGTACTGTCTTGGTCTTCGACGTGCCGTTGGAACACGCGGGGTCATACAGCTTCGAGATAACTGTAGACGACGAGATAGCCGCTTCAGTACCCCTTACGGTAGGCATTGCGCCCACCAAACCCGCAACGGAACAGGGCAAGCCGGTTTGACCCCTGCCTCGGTTTTGTCGAATCCTCACACCATGGTGTGGCCAACGATCGTGCGATGACCACGTTGGGAAAACACCGCTGGACCGTCGCGACACTCGCGATCGTCTTGGTGGGGTTGTCGTTTCGGATCAACGGATACCCGCTCCTCGAGCCCGACGAGGGTCGGAACGCGGAGATCGCTCGCGAGATGGCGGTCTCCAACAACTACCTGATCCCCCGCCTCAACGGCCTCCCATATGCCGACAAACCCGTCCTCTATTTCGCCGTCGACGCAATCAGCATAAAAATCTTGGGCGCCTCCGAACTCGCAGCTCGGTTGCCCTCGCTGCTCTTTACTTTGGCCACACTCACTCTGGTGTGGTGGTTCGGAACAAAAACCCTCGGCGCCATCGGCGGTGTCGTCGCGGCGGCGGCGACGGGAGCCGCGCCCCTCACACTCGCCTTCGCACGCACGGTGATCTTCGACAGCGCGCTCACGTTCTTTGTGGCGCTGTCGATCTTTGGTTTCTATCTCGCTGCGGAGGTTCCACGCAGCGAAAGAGAGTCGGCAAAAAAAGACCGCGCTGCCTGGATGACGGTACTCGGCTGGGTCGGCCTTGCCCTCGCCGTGTTGACCAAAGGACCCATCGGCCTGGCGCTGCCGCTGATGGTCATGCTCCCCTACCTCGCTTGGCGCAAACGGGTGGACGCACTGTGGGACCCCGTTGCGGTCCTCGTTTTTATTGCGATTGTCTTGCCGTGGATTTTCGTGATGTCACGCGAGGTGCCGGATTTTCTCGAGTACGCGTTGGTAACCGAAACGTTCAAGAGGCTGACCACGGATGAGCTCCATCGTACCGGACCCTTATGGTACTTCGTGCCGATCATCCTTGCCGGGTCGTTGCCATGGTCGGTTGTCGCACTGTCTGGTTGGAAGCACGGGCGCCCCCGACGCGACGTGAGCGGTTCGTGGGACCGCCGCGTAGTGTTGCTTCTCCTGTGGATCGTCGTGCCCTTCGTGTTCTTCTCATTATCGCAGTCGAAACGGCCGCACTATGTCCTTCCGCTGATCCCACCAATCGGGCTGCTGGTCGGGCTGCTTTGGCGCGAGGGGCAGGGGCAGGGGCAGGGGCAGGGGCGGGGGCGGGGGCGGGGGCGGCCACACGGTGCGCGCGGAGGTGGTGTAGCACTGATCGCTTGCGGGGTTATGGTCTTTGTGGCGCCTACAATCGTCGGTGCGCTGCTCGATGTGAACACCGCGGTGGGGGCCGCCATCCCCGGCACGGCGCGCGCACTGGGCGCCGTTTGTTTGCTGTCTGGCGTTGCGGGCCTGGTCTTTTCGCACAGACGAGACATCGCGCTGTTCGCGCTGAGCGTCCCGGTCGCCGCGATTCCCTTCGTGAGCGTGAAACTCATGAACGCCATCGGCAGCGATCGATCGGCCCGTGACTTGGCGGCTGCGGTTGAGCAAGTGATGACCGAACACACGGAAATTGTCGCCATTCAGACCTATCCATTGTCGCTCCCGTTCTACCTCCGCCGTGACTTCCGCATTGCTACCGCAGACGGCTCGGAACTCACCAGCAACTACATCGCCCGCTCGTACGCACGCCTGCTTGGGGTGCCCGGTTCCCCGTTGCGGCCGGCCGACTGGTGGCTCGACGCGCTGGCGGATTGCCGGCCTCCCCGCGTGTTTATAGTTCGAGTCGATAATGCGACCGCGCGCAGCCTCTTGGAAGCTCGGCTTCCCCTCATAGCTAGCAACCGCAAGGTCGCCGCCTACGGTCCATGCGGCGGCACGGACCTCGCCGCCAACCCGCTGGGCCGGACGCCCGGCATCCGTTGAAGTAGGCTACGCATCATGTGCGGCATCTACGGAATGATTTCGCTGACCGAGCATCCCCTCAAACGGGCGGATCTGCTCGCACGCATGGGAACAAGCCTCCGCCACCGGGGCCCCGACCACTCTGGGGCCCTCCGGTCGACGCACGCGGCGATCGGTGTGGAACGATTGAACATCATCGACCACCGGCCCGAGGCCAACCAACCCTTCTCCAATCCATCCCGGAACGCCTGGTTGGCGTGTAACGGGGAGATTTACAATGCAACGGCGTTGCGCAAAAAATTCCCGCGGTATGCGTTTCGATCGCGCTGCGATGTTGAAGCGCTGGTTCCCCTGTTCGACACACACGGCGTCTCGGGCCTCGACGAGGTGGACGGGATGTTCGCTCTCGCCTTGTGGCACGAGCCGACGCGGTCTCTTACGCTGGCCCGCGATCGAGCCGGCGAAAAACCGCTGTTCTACATGAATGTTGAAGGCGAACTGTGGTTTGCGTCCGAGATCCAAGCGCTTTTGCAGCATCCAAAGCTGTGCAGAGAGTTGAACCACGCTGCGCTCTACGAGTACCTCACATTTGGGTACGTCCGCGAACCGCACACCCTGTTCCAAAACGTCTGCAAGGTGCCCGCCGGCACGACCATCACGTTTCGTTGCGCGGCCACGGCACGCACTCGTGAGATCGCGGTCCCGGAAGTGCCGGCTCCAAGGACCATGACGGACGCCTCACGGCAGTTGCGAGATCTGCTTGTCCACGCCGTCGAGAAGCAGATGGCCGCAGACGTTCCGATAGGAGTGTTCACGAGCGGTGGTATCGACTCGGCGTTCATCGCGGCTGCGGCAACCAAATCATCCGCGTGTCCGATTCACACGTTTACGGCTGCCTTTGTGAATCCACAGTACGATGAGGGCGTGCACGCACGTCGCTTGAGTCGAGACCTCTCGACCCGACACGTCGAGATCCGCATCGACGAGCCCCTACTAAAGGAAGCGTTTCAGACCGTCTTCTCCCGGATGGCCGAGCCGCTCGCCGACCCCGCCTTGCTGCCAACGTATCTGCTCGCGCGTTCTGCGAAGGAGCATGTCGGCGTTGTGCTGACGGGAGAAGGCGCTGATGAGTTATTCGGCGGCTATCCCACATACCTCGGTCACCGAGCCGCCGATGGGTACGCTGCGTTACCACATTTCGTGCGACGCGCCACCGAACGCGTATTGTCCGCCGTGCCGGCAACGGATAGTCCCGTTCCCTTTTCGCTAATGGCCCAGCGATTTATCGACTACGCGGGGATTTCATGGCTCGATCGTCACATCGGCTGGTTCGGAACTGGACTCTTCCCGTACTTGCCCGAGGAGGCCCAAGCGTCCGTCCGCGAAGCCCTGCCGGCCATCGCCGTCGCCGATCCTGTCACCGCCGCCATGCGATTCGACTACCTGACCTATCTACGCGACGGTTTACTGGTCAAACTCGACCGCGCGGGCATGATGGTCTCCCTGGAGTCACGGGCACCATTCCTCGACCCGTACGTCACAGCCTTCGCCGGAAACATCCCGCCCTCGCTCTCCCATCGAGGCCTGCGCGGAAAGAGCGTACTCAGGAAAGCTGTGGCGCCGATCGTGCCCCGTTGGGTGCTGAGGCGGCGCAAGCGCGGATTGAGCGTACCCGTGGCTGGATGGATCAATGGCGGAATGCGTGCTCGAGTCGACCAACTCCTCGACCCGCGTCGAATAAGCAGGCAGGGGGTGTTGTCCACCATGCCGATCGGCCAATTTTTGTCAGACCATCGGGCGGGCCGGGCGAACCACGCGCGGGCCCTGTGGCCACTTATCGTACTGCAATGCTGGCTCGAACACTGGGCTCCTGGAGAGGTGTCGTGATGACGCGAGAAGAAGCTGTTGCTCTGATGCACGAGTACACGGAGGCGGAAAACCTCAGACGACACATGTACTCGGTCGAAGCGGCGATGAGAGCGTATGCCCGGCACTTCGGCGAGGACGAAGAAGAGTGGGGCCTGGTGGCGCTGCTGCATGACTTCGACTACGAGAAGTACCCCAATCGCGAGCACTCCCCGACAGAAGGACATCCATCGTTCGGGGTCAATTTGCTGCGAGAACGCGGCGTTGGAGACGCGATCTGTGATGCCATCCTCGGACACGCTCCTTACTGCAACGTGCCTCGCGAATCACAGATGGCGAAAACGCTGTTTGCGGTGGACGAACTCTGTGGCTTCTTGGTGGCGTGCGCGCTGGTGAGGCCCGACAAGAGCTTTAACGACCTTCAAATCAAAAGCGTCAAGAAGAAGTTGAAGGACAAGGGGTTCGCCAGGGGGGTCAACCGAGATGACATCCGCCAGGGGGTGGAGGAGCTTGGCGTCACATTGGAGGAGCATATTCAGTTCATGATCGATGCCCTGCGCCCCGAGCAGGAGAAATTCGGGCTCGGAGCGGGGTGACCGGACCCGCGGATTCCGGAGTTCGGGGGAATGACCCCTTGCCAGGGGTCAACGCCCCTTTCATCCTGGACGTAGAATGAATGTGAAAGAATCGGCCCTGGCAGCCCGGGCCAAGGATGGGGATCAGGAGGCCTTCGGTGAGCTGGTCGAGCGGTATGCCGGCCAGGCCCGCCGGGTGGCCAGAGCCGTGCTAGGAGATCCGGACGACGGCGACGACGCCGCCCAGGACGCGTTCCTGTCGGCGCTGCGGCACCTGGACCGGTACGATCTGAATCGGCCGTTCGGGCCGTGGCTCATGCGGATCGTGGCGAATGCGGCCGCAGATCGGCGGCGGCGGCGGAAGGTCCGCGCCGCCGACGAGCTGTCCGAATCGACGGCCGGCGGAGGTCCAGGACCAGACGTCGAGACCGACCGGCGAGCATTCCGGGAGGCGTTCCGGGAGGCTTTGGCTGGGTTGCCCGAGCGGCAGCGGATGGCAGTAACGCTCTTCGACGTCGAGGGATACTCCCACGCGGAGATCGCCGAGAGCTTAGGCATTCCCCAGGGGACGGTGCGTTCGGACGTGTTTCACGCGCGTCGACGACTACGGACCGCACTGACCTCCTGGCAGCACCATTGGAAGGAGGAAGCTGTATGAGAAACTCACCATTCGATCACCGGCCTTTGCGGGACGTCGGCACGGCGTTGCGCGAGTTGCTGGAGGCGGATGACGACCGGGCCTTCGTTGCCCGGGTCATGGCGGAGGTCCGGGCGTTGGATATGCGGCGGCTCCGCGGTGAATGGTGGGAGGTCCTCGGGGCCTGGGCGCGGCCCGGGCTCATGGCAGCGGCGGCGTTGGTTGCATTGGCCGTCGGATTGACACTCGCGGCAGCACCGGCTGGACCCGTCCGGCAAGCGACGGCTGACGACGCACTCCAAGCGGCAACCGAGGTATCCGTCCTGACGGTCGCTGCGGATCCACCCGACGTCGCGGTCATCCTGGCCGCGTTTCCGGAACGCTAACGGAAGGCACGGGGCAGATGTCTTTTAACTGGTGGGACGCGTCCCATGAATAGATCGAAGGTGGCGGCCGGTGGTCTTTTGGCAGCGGTGTTCGTGACCGGCCTCATTGTGGGCAACGCAGGTTCAGCCGCGATGGCCGATCGCGACGGGAAAGGGGAGCGGCCCCCACGAACACCGTACATCGAGACGCTTCAGGAGCGGCTCGATCTATCGCCAGACCAGCGGCACCAGATCGAGATTATGCTGGAGGAGTTCAGCGCGACTTGGCATTCGACCACACGTGAACTGCGAGAAGAAGAACGGCAGAGAATCCAAAAGATTCGCGTCGATGTCCGCTCCAAGATCTTCGCGTCGCTAGATAGCAACCAGACCAAAGAGTACCGGCAAATGCTCGCCCACAC
>CAYLZR010000001.1:13638-19457 GCA_964388145.1 uncultured Gemmatimonadaceae bacterium
TCGCGTCGCTAGATAGCAACCAGACCAAAGAGTACCGGCAAATGCTCGCCCACACTGACAGCGTCCGAGCCGCACGAGTTAGCCGACGCCAAAGGTAAACAATCCACGCAAAGCAGAGATGATGAACAGTAAAATGATACCGGCGATCGCTTTTGCGGTCGCTCTCTCGTTGGGCTCCGTATCGGAGCCCGTAGCGTCCCAAGTTCCGACTGTGACGTTGGACGAGGCCATGAGTCTCGCAATGCAATACAGCCCCGCCATCATTCAGGCGGAGGGTAATATCCGAGTTGCGCAAGCGTCGAAACGGGAGTCCATCAGCGATTGGTTGCCGCGGCTCACCGGCAGCTCGGGTTGGAGCATCAACTCGAGCGAGCGGTTCGACCCGCAAAATCAGATCCTTGTTTCGGGGTCCGCGACGTCTATCAACGGGTCGCTGAGCGCCAGTTATACCGTCTTCGACGGATTCCGACGTAACGCCCAGTCGAAAGCGAGAGGGGCGGACCTCACGAGCGCGGAGGCCAACTACACGTCGCAAGAATTTCAGATCGCTTTGCAGACGAAGCAGGCGTTCTTCAACGCCCTGGCGGCCGATGAACTCGTGCGGGTATCGGAGACACGGATCGCACGCGCGGTGCGTCAACTTCAGACGACACGTGACCGGCTCTCCGCGGGCAGCGCAATCCGTTCCGACACGTTGCAATCGTTCGTCGAGTGGGCGAACGCGCGGTTGCAACTCATCAATAGTCAAACCCAACGGGCCACCTCTTCGGCGAACCTTGCACGCTTGATCGGTTTTGACGGCGACGTACGGGCCGTTGGCGACGAATCGATCGCGTTCGTCGTGGACCTCGACACGGCCGCCATCCGTGCGGAGGCGCTCGCCTACGGGCCGACGATCGAACAGATCATGGCGGCCGCCCGGTCGGCGGACGCACAGGTGAGCGTTTCACGCGCCGCGTACTTCCCGTCGGTGACGGCTTCATACAGCCGCTCGTTGGCGGGACAGGATTTCGACAACCTGCGTGGCAGCTGGTCGGGCAGGGTGGGTCTCAGCTGGCAGATCTTCCAGGGTTTCAGCCGCGAGACCGGCATGGCACGGTCGGCCGCGGCGCAGGACGCCGCTCACGCGCGCATTGAAGACACCCGCCGCCAGGTGAACGCACAGCTCACGCAGCAGTTCGCGTCGTTGCAGTCGGCGACCATCCGAATTCAGATCGCCGAGGCGAGTTTGGCGGCGGCGACCGAAGATCTCCGGGTGCAGCAGGAACGATACCGCCTCGGCGCGGCCACCATCCTCGAGGTAATGCAGTCACAGATCAGCGTCGATCAGGCCGAGGTCGATGGCGTGCGTGCGCGGTTGGACTACTTGCTGGCCAAGGCCGAGATCGAAGCGATCGTGGGGCGCACGATATGACGGATACGGCCCAGGCGTTGGACTTCCGGCCCGGCGACCTCCCGCCAGAGGACGTGATCATTCTGACCCACGACCTCCATCGAGACTATCACCTCGGCGGCGAAGTGGTGCGGGCGCTACGCGGTGTAGACGTGCGAATCCGGCGTAACGAGTTTACGGCGATCATGGGGCCGTCCGGTTCGGGAAAATCGACCCTCATGAATCTGCTGGGGTGTCTCGATACGCCGACCCAGGGCGAGTACTGGCTGAACGGCCAGAAGGTGAGCGAGCTGAACGACGATGAGCTCGCGCGCATTCGAAACAAGGAAATCGGTTTCGTTTTTCAGACGTTCAACCTGCTGCCGCGGGCCACGGCGTTACACAACGTGGAGCTGCCGCTGATCTATGGCGGAGTACCCGCCAAGGAGCGGCTGGAGAGGGCCAAGGCCGCATTGGAGAAAGTGGGTCTGTCGGATCGGATGACCCATCGCCCCAATGAGTTGTCGGGCGGACAGCGCCAGCGTGTCGCCATCGCGCGCGCCCTGGTAAACGATCCAAGTATCGTCCTGGCGGACGAGCCGACCGGAAACCTCGATAGCGTGACGAGCGAAGAGATCATGAGTGTGATGGAAGACATGCACGACCTAGGGCAGACGATCGTGCTCATCACGCACGAACCACACATCGCGGCGCATGCGAACCGACAGATACATCTTCTCGACGGTTTGATCGAGCGGGACATCGAGACCAAGAAGGAAGTTGCATGAAATACTCGTGCGTGCTTCGGCGATCCGCTCCACTGCTGGGTCTCGCGCTCGTTGCGGGATGCGAGGAAGAGGTCGAGCCGCCGGTCTACCAGATCGTTCCCGTGATGGCACAAGACATCGTCGTCTCGGTGAGCGCGCAAGGTAAGACCGAGCCGATCAAAACCATCGATGTGAAATCGAAGGCGTCGGGCGAGATCATTGACGTGCGAGTTGAAACTGGAGACCTCGTTGGTCGCGGCGATCTCTTGGTGTCGGTGGACCCGCGTATTCCACGCAACGCCGTCATCCAGGCCGAAGCCGAGCTCGGGGTCGCTCGGGCTCGGCTCGCCAACGCCGAATCGCGATCACAGCGTGCCGAAGCCCTCTTTGAGACGGGGTCCATCACGGAGCAAGAGAACGAAAACGCGAATCTTCAACGCGCCAACGCAAACGCCCAGCTCATACGCGCGCAGCGTTCACTCGAAGACGCCCGGATCTCCTTTGAGGACACCGAAGTGCGGGCGCCGTCCGACGGAGTGATCCTCCAGCGTGCCGTGGAAATCGGAACGGTCATCTCGTCCGCAACGCGGGAGGTGGGCGGCGGCTCCGTGCTGCTACGCATGGCGAACCTCGACACGGTTCAGATTCGCGCGCTGGTGAACGAAACGGACATCGGCAAGATCAACCCGGGATTCGACGTTACGATTACCGTGGATGCGTATCCCCATCAGCCCTTCCGCGGCAAGGTGCTCAAGATCGAGCCCCGGGCGGTGGAACAGCAGAATACGACGATGTTCCCGGTGCTGATCCGCATTCCCAACCAAGGGGGCTTGCTGCGCCCAGGCATGAACGCCGAGGTCGAGATCCACGTCGGAGCGCAAGACCAAGTTCTGGCCATTCCAAACGCGGCGTTGCGAACGCAACGCGATATCGCATCTGCGGCGAGCGTGCTCGGGATCGAAATGAGCGTCGTGGAACAGCAATTGGCGGCGGCGCGCGAGGCGCCGGGCGCCGAGCGCCGGGCTACGTTCGGAGGCTCCACAGCGGCCAGCAACGACGGGTCCGACAATACGATCCAATTCCGTGATCGAACCATCGAACTTCCCGAAGGGCTGACGCGCAAACAGGTGCAGCCCATTTTGGACAAGATGCAGGGCGGCGGATTCCAATCCATGTCGGCAGAAGAGCGCTCCATCCTCCGGCGGGTCATGCAAGCCGGCGGTGGTAGCCGCGGGGGCGGGGGCGAGGGCGGGGGCGGGGGCGGTAGAGGTGGCCAGCGTGCATTTGGCGGCGGTGAGGGTGGCCCACCTCAAGGCGGCCGACGGCCGAGACCGCGCCAGAACAACTTTCAATTCGGGGGAGAGTTCATCGTATTCGTCATGACCGACCTCGGGCCCCAGGCGCGACCGATCCGCACTGGTCTCACCGATCTCGATTACGCCCAAGTAGTGTGGGGTCTCAGTCCCAACGACAGGGTTCTAATCCTGCCGAGTGCGAGCTTGGTGCAAGCCCAGCGGGAGTTCCAAGAACGTATGGCCCGCTTTACTGGCGGTGGACTCCCGGGACTCGGCAACACACGAGGAGGACGCCGCTAGTGATCACCGGAGAAATCGTTCAGGTCGCTTTCGCGTCCATCATCGCGAACAAGTTGCGCGCGTTTCTCACGATGCTCGGCATCGTCATCGGCGTGGCGGCGGTCATCACCATGGTTGCGCTGGGAACCGGCGCCCAACGGGCGGTGGAGGCGCAAATTCAAGCCCTCGGAACCGACATACTCTCGATTTACGCGGGGCAGTCGTTCCGCAGAGGTGTCGCACGAGACAACCGCGTAAGTCTCACGACCGACGACGCCGACGCAATACGGCGCGGCGGATATGCCCTCAAGGCCGTGGTGCCCGAGTTGTCGCGCAACCAGCAGGTGAAATACGGTAATCGCAACATCAACGTCAGCGTCGTGGGTTCCACGGCCGAGTTCGCCGAAGTCAACAACTACAAGATAGAAGCAGGCAAGATGTTCACGCATGGCGACGACGAGTCACGTCGTCGCGTCGCCGTGATCGGCTACGGTGTTCCAGCAATGCTAGACGCCAACGGCGCCGCGATGATCGGACAGCAGGTTTCGATTCGCGGCATCCCGTTCGAAATCGTTGGGATCTTCGCTGAAAAGGGCAGCGAAGGCTTCTCCAACCGCGACGAGCAAATTCTGATTCCGCTCGAAACCGGCCGATTCCGCGTGTTTGGCACCGACCGACTGCGATCGATCAATGTGCAGATCGTCCATCCCGATTCTATGACGGTCGCCATGATCGGCATCGAACGGGTGCTGCGGCGCGAACACGGGATCCAGCCCGGTGGCGCGAACGATTTCAACATGCGCAATCGAACCGAGTTCCTGGCCACCGCCCAGGAGACCACGCAGACGTTCACGTTCCTCCTCGCTGGAATCGCCGCAGTAAGCCTCGTGGTGGGTGGGATCGGAATCATGAACATCATGTTGGTGTCCGTCACCGAGCGAACACGCGAGATCGGGGTACGCAAGGCACTGGGGGCAACCCGGCGTAACATCATGCTGCAGTTCCTCGTCGAGGCAGTGACCTTATGCATGCTCGGTGGCTTGGTTGGCATCTTGGCAGGATCGGGCGGCGCGTACGCGCTCGCACGTCTCCAGGGATGGCCCACCGCTATTTCGCCGCAAGCCGTGGGAATGGCGTTTGCCTTCAGTGCTGCCGTCGGCGTCTTTTTTGGGCTGTGGCCCGCGCGACGTGCATCGATGCTGGATCCGATCGAGGCGCTGCGGTACGAGTAAAGGGGAGATTTGACGATCTCCGTCCGTGTGCCGGCATCGACGTCCAACTTGGGCGCCGGTTTCGACTGCGTGGGGTTGGCGCTCGACCTCTGGCTGGAAGCTCGCCTCACACCCGGCAGCGGCGAGCCGCAATATTCCGGGGCCGTGGCCGATTTGCGAGCGGATACCGACGTCATCTACGCCCACCTGGTGGCCGCCGGAACGGCGCAGGAACACCAATTGTGCGTCCACTCAGATATCCCCATGGGCCGTGGTCTGGGTTCTTCCGCGGCCGGGCGCGTCGCGTCTCTGGCCTTGGAGCAGATCGCTCGGGGCGTTGCGGTCGACAAGGACGAGATCTTTTCGGCCGCCGCCCGCAAGGAAGGACATCCGGACAATGCGGGTCCTGCCGTCTACGGGGGCTTGATTCTCGCCGCGGCAAGACCTACGCCTGTGACGGTTCACGATGACGTCGGGGTGGCTCTTGCGGTTCCGAACCGCCCCGTTGAAACGGAGGCGGCACGCGCGATGCTGCCGCAGAGCGTCGAGCGACAAGTGGTGGCGGCACAGGCCGCTCGTGCCGCAGCGCTAGTGCGCGGACTCGAAAAGGGCGATCCCGAGTTGATCGGCTACGGCATGCTGGATCAACTGGCCGTACCGTATCGTAGACATCTGATTCCTGGATTCGATGCAGCGGCGGCGGCGGGCCGCGACGCCGGAGCGTGGGGCGTCACGATTTCCGGTTCGGGATCGACACTCGTGGCGCTCTCACCAAAAGACGTCGTGAGTGAGGTGGCCAAGGCCATGGTGGATGCGCTTACGCGGAACGACAATCCGGCAGCACCTCTCACACCCGCCATAAGTGCAGCTGGGCTGACCGTGGCTGTCTAGACGG
>CAYLZR010000001.1:19557-31643 GCA_964388145.1 uncultured Gemmatimonadaceae bacterium
GCACCTCTCACACCCGCCATAAGTGCAGCTGGGCTGACCGTGGCTGTCTAGACGGAAGGACTGAAAGACGGAATGAGGTGACGGGCCAACGCAAAAGAGGGCAGGCCGGTCGAGGCTCAACTTTCCGTCATTCCGCCTGTAGATCCGCGTCGATGATTGCCTGGATGATGTCGTCGAATAGCCGGCCTTGCTCGGTGAGGTCGCCGGAATCTGGATTGGTGCGGACGTACCACTCGCACACCTCCGTCATAGCCATCTGCTCGTCCTGATCGAGTGTGAGCACAAACTTGTCGCCGTCAGCCTTAGCTTTGCTCACCCGGGCGCGGAGGTTGTCGGGAAGCTCAGGCGTTTCCTTCACCGCGGTCAGCATCTGCTGGGTCAACCGGACCTCCATCATCGCCTCCGATTTCGTGTAAAGCGGCCAGATCGCTCGAGCCCGCCTCGCCGCTGTCCCGTGACGGCGTGGCCTCATATCCACCACATTGTACCACCGGCGTGCGTGGGTATTTCGGGTAATTCGGATCGCCCAGGGACCGTTCACAGAGCACAAATTTCGAACCGTGCTTGTTACCGACGGCTCGTCCGAGGCAACACGTTGCACAAAGGCCAAACGACGACTCACGCAGGACCATGAGGCGCAAAAGCTGACGTCGCGCCCGCATCATCGCAAGGTTAAATTTCCGATATGAGCCAAATCACCTGCACGCGCTGCGAACGCACCGACGAGCAGCTGCCCGCGCCCCCCCTCCCCACGGACCTCGGGGCACGGATCTACGACGGGGTGTGTCGAACCTGCTGGCAGGATTGGTTGAAGGAGCAGACAGCCCTCATCAACCACCATGGTCTGAACCTTCTCGATTCGTCGGCCAAGCAGTTTCTCACGCAAAAGACGGAGGAGTTCTTTTTTGGGGAAAACCCCGATTAAACCCGTCGAGAAAGTGCGTATCTTGCTGGAGGTAAACGGCGAGCCTACCGAAGCCTCGTTTGCACCACACAAGACTTTGTTGGAGGTTCTCAGGGAAGATCTCGGACTGACCGGCACGAAGCACGGGTGCGAACTCGGCGAGTGCGGGACGTGCGCTGTTTTGGTGGACGGGCAGCCGGTTCTCTCGTGCCTCCTGCTGGGGATGGCCTGCGAAGGGCGCTCCGTGGAAACCGTGGAAGGAATGGCGCACGGCCCCGCGCTCCATCCGCTACAGGAAACATTCGCAGATTTGGGAGCGGCTCAGTGCGGGTACTGTACTCCAGGATTTCTCTTGACCGCGGCATCGCTCCTCCGCGAAAACCCGTCGCCGTCGCGGGAAGACATCAAACAGGCTTTGGCGGGCAACCTCTGTCGGTGCACGGGATATATCAAGATCTACGAGGCAGTCGAGTTGGCCGCCGCGTGCCTGCGCGGCGAATCAGCCGAGCCCAGCGATGAGATGCTCTATGGGCAGCGATAACGGCGGTGCACTGCGCGTTGTCGGTCGCGCCCAGCGCAAGGTGGACGCGGTAGACAAGGTCACCGGGCAGACCAAATTCGCCGACGACCTTTACTTGCCGCGAATGCTCCTTTGCAAGATCCTGCGCAGCCCGCACCCGCACGCCCGTATCCTTCGCATCGACACGTCGCGTGCCGAGGCGCGGGACGGCGTCCACGCCGTGCTAGTCGGCGCAGATCTGCCGATCCCGTTCGGCATTCTTCCGGTCAGTCAGGATGAGCACGCCCTGACGCCCGATATTGCTCGATTCATCGGCGATCCCGTGGCCGCCGTCGCAGCCGTGTCAGAGGAGGTGGCAACCGAGGCCTTGGATGACATCGACGTCGAGTACGATCAGCTCGACCCGATTGGATCGATCGAACAGGCAATTGCCAACCCGGAACCTCGCATCCACGACTACGGCGACAGCGGCAATCTCCACAAGCTCGTGAGTCTCGAGTTCGGTAACGTCGAGGAGGGATTCGAGGAGGCCGATCTCGTGCGTGAGGATCTGTTCTTCTACGCCGGAAGTACACACCTCCCGATGGAGCAACACGCGGCGGTCGCCGTGTATTCGGCCGACAACAAGCTGACCTTGTGGAGTGCCACGCAAACCCCACACTACGTCCACCGTGCACTCGCCAAAGTGTTGGAGATGCCGGCATCGCGCATCCGCGTCATTGCGTGCCCAAACGGTGGTGGCTTCGGCGGAAAAAGCGATCCGTTCAGCCACGAAATCGTCGTCGCCAAGTTCGCGATGATGACGGGACGGCCGGTGAAGGTCACGCTGACACGCGAGGAAGTGTTCTACTGTCATCGTGGACGCCACCCGACGCTCATGTGGGTGAAGACCGGTGTTACGCGGGACGGACACATCACGGCGATGCACTTTCGCACCGCGCTAGACGGCGGGGGATACGGGTCGTACGGTGTTGCGAGCACGTATTACACCGGAGCGTTACAAACCGTCACCTATCAGGTCGATCGTTACAAGTTCGAGGGCGCACGGGCGTTCACCAACAAACCCCCCTGTGGCCCGAAACGCGGACACGGAACACCGCAGCCACGGTTTGCTCTCGAAGTGCAGATAGACAAACTGGCCGAACAGTTGGACATCGATCCGGCGGACATGCGGCTCCGGCACCTCGTCCCGGCCAATTCCCTCACGGCGAATTTCTTGCGCGTGGGATCCATCGGTTTAGGAACGTGCATCAAGAAGGTGGTCGACGGTTCGGACTGGAAGGACAAGTTTCGCAAGCTGCCTGACGGACGCGGCGTGGGACTGGCGTGTTCGAGCTACCTCAGCGGCGCCGGCCTGCCGATCTATTGGAACAACATGCCGCACTCCGGCGTCCAGCTGAAATGTGACCGCGGTGGAGGCGTCACTGTGTTCTGCGGTTCAACCGAGATCGGACAGGGATCCGATTCCATCTTGGCGTACATCGTAGCCGAGGTACTCGGCGTGGACGCCTTCGACATTCGCGTCGTCACGGGGGACACCGACCTCACACCGGTCGACCTCGGTAGCTACTCCTCTCGCGTCACGCTCATGTCCGGCAACGCCGCGCTGCAAGCCGCGGAACGCGCGCGTGACATGATCGCCCCCGAAGTGGCAAAGAAGCTCGACGTTCCAGCCGATCGGTTGGTGTTTGCAGATCTGCGCGTGTTTGACGCCCAGGACCCCGAACGTGGAATGAGTTTTGCCGAGGCCGTGCAAACTGCCGAAGGGGCTGTTGGTACGATTGGGACGGTTGGCTCGTATGCCCCGCCCAAGAATGTCGGCCGGTATCGTGGTGCAGGCGTTGGGCCGTCTCCCGCGTATTCGTACAGTGCGGCTGTCGCGGAGGTCGAAGTCGACGTGAGTTCTGGGATCGTCACGGTTCCGAAGATTTGGCTGGGGCACGACGTCGGCCAGTGCATCAACCCCACAGCCGTGATAGGGCAGGTTGAAGGCAGCGTGTATATGGGACTCGGTGAAGCCCTTATGGAGGACATGACGTATCGCGAAAACCGCCGCGTCATCCACAAGGCGCCGAGCATGCTCGAGTACAAGAGCCCCACCACACTCGAGATGTGCGACGTCGTCACCTACCTGGTCTCGGACCCCGACCCAAACGGACCATTCGGCGCAAAGGAAGTCGGCCAAGGGCCTCTGCTACCCGTGATGCCTGCCATCGCCAACGCAGTGTACGACGCCGTGGGTGTGCGGATCGACGAGGTGCCGATCACACCGGAGCGAGTGCACCATGCGCTCAGACAGAAAACCAAAGGCAAGGAACCTCGTTACGGCCCGTCGTCCTTCCCGGCCATCGAGTGGCCCGAACCGATCTTCGTGCGGACGCCCCGTGACGGGGGAGACGGAAAGGCCTTGTCCAGAGAGTCGGCAACCGCTGGGGCCACGACTACCCCGCCCGAGAGGCAGCACTAATGCTACGGCTACCCAGCTTCACGTACTTGCAGCCCAAGTCGCTGGGCGACGCGCTGCGAATGAAGGAGGACGCGGGACCGGAGGGCATGTACGTCGCGGGTGGTACCGATCTTTATCCCAACATGAAGCGGCGTCATCAGGAACCCAAGACGGTCATCTCTCTCGCGGCGATCGAAGCACTACACACCGTTACCGCGGAATCAGGCGCGCCCGCGGTGCTTGGCTCCGGCCTGACGCTGACGGAAATCGAAAAGCATCCGGCGATTCGGAGCAACTATCCCGTCGTCGCACGCGCCGCCGAGTTGATAGCGACACCGCTTCTGCGCAACATGGGCACGCTCGGCGGGAATCTCTGCCTTGATACGCGCTGCAACTACTACAACCAAAGCTACGAATGGCGTAAGTGCATCGACTTCTGCATGAAGAAGGACGGCGAGATTTGTTGGGTGGCACCGAGCAGCCCTAGATGCTGGGCCGTATCTTCGACAGACCTCGCACCGGTGATGGTTGCGCTCGGTGCGGAGTTGACGCTCGTGGCACCGTCGGGAGAGCGACGGATTCCCGCCGCCCGTTTCTATCACGACGACGGCATCGACTACCTCACCAAGCAACCGGACGAGATCCTCACGGACGTCCGCCTTCCGGCAACAAACGCATGGGACGCCACGTACTGGAAGTTACGTCGCCGGGGGTCGTTCGATTTTCCAGTGCTGGGAGTCGCCGCGTGGATCGCTTGGGATGGCGCGACCGTGCGCGATGCTCGTATTGTCCTTGGCGGAGTGGCGAGTTATCCACGATCGATGGACGAGGCGTGTGAGGCGATCGTTGGCACCGACCTGAGCGACGACTCCATCGCGACCGCCGCACACGCGGCGTTCAAACCGACAAAACCGATGGACAACACCGACTTTGGTTTGGCGTGGCGCAAGGAGATGACACGACAATACGTCAAAGGTGCGCTCGAGGAGCTTCGAGCTAGAAGGTAACCCTACCCGGCCTTTTTTCTCTGCCGGAATCAAACCAGCAGCGCGTCCAACTCCTTTATCGCATCGTCCAACACGTCGGCGATCTTTTGCCGTTTTTCGGTGTCGTCCCGCAACCGCCACGATGCACGATACACCTGGCTCACCAATTTGCCGACCGCGCGATTCACGTCGGGCATCGGATTGCCGATGAACCGGTCGATCATCTCGTCGAGACGATCGAAGATGTCTTCCACACTCGACTTGTTTTCGTCCAGAAACGCACGCCCATCATCGGTGATGGAATACACCTTCTTTCCCTCTTGTTCTTCACTTTGAACGAGGCCTTCATCATCGAGCCATTGCAGCGTGGGGTAAACCGTGCCCGGTGACGGCTTGTAACAGCCGTGGGTTTGCTCTTCGAGCGCCTTCATCACCTCGTAGCCGTGCATCGGCTTGTCTTTGATAAAATTCAGAATCACGTACTTCATGTCGCCGGACCCAAACCACTGCCGGCGGCGGCGGTGCCTGCCACCGCGGCGGCTACCCCACCCAAAATCGAACGGCTCGCAGCCGAACCAGAATTCCCCTCTTGGCATGCTGTCCTCCATATTCCATTTTACGATATATCACCGAGATACATCGCGGCGATATATCTTGTACGATATATCTAGTAAGATATATCGTATGACTTGTCCTGGCAAGGCGGGGTCGGAGGGCCCCGAAGGGCCGTCGGGGACGAAAAAAAGCGGGGCTGCCGCATCGACTTCCCCGCCTGTTCTGCCTGCTTATTCCGGTCGTGGGGCTAGCGCTGCTCCCAATTCCAGTCGTACCGTCGCACCGTGCGGTCTTCGCGTTCGGGCACCGCGTACGATACCGTCATGCGATTCCGGTCGCGGATGATCTCGAGGTTGATCGTCTCACCCTCTTCATAGGACCTGAGGATCCGCAGCGCTCGGGACGGCGTACGCGGGTCGCGCCCATCGATGTTCAGAATAACATCGCCGGCCCGGAGGTTCATTTCCTCGTCCTCGGGCGGGGCAATCACCAGGAGTCCTTCCGCCGTGCCGAAATAGCGGCCCAGGTCTTCGCTGAGTCTCACCAGTTCGATGTCAGACCAGGGGTCACCGAATAGAGAGAGCACCTGGAATCCTCTGCCGTCGGCGTTTCCGAAAATTCGCACGTCCGGCCACGGGACCCGGTTGAATCCCGGCGGGCTCACCACCTCGAACCCGGACCTGCCAAACGATGTAAACCATCCCCCTGGTTCGCCCAGCGTCACCACGGTGCTGTGCGTCTGGCCGTCACGCCGATACTCGACCGTGACCTCGTCTCCAGGTTCCTTCTCGGCGATCAGGTCGATCAACTTTCTGGCCGGCTGCGATTCGTTCCGGCCGGCGGCCGGATATCGGCCGGCCAGCCGTTCGCCGTCGAATGACGTGACGATATCGCCGTCTTGCAATCCGGCTTCGTCGGCAGCCCCTCCCTCGT
Organism: uncultured Gemmatimonadaceae bacterium; assembly: GCA_964388145.1. Classification (GTDB taxonomy): domain Bacteria; phylum Gemmatimonadota; class Gemmatimonadetes; order Gemmatimonadales; family GWC2-71-9; genus B3T1B10. Next base: position 25,902 of record CAYLZR010000001.1, read on the forward strand.
TCACCGACTGTAGTAACGCACCGATGTCGTCGGTCGCCGGATCCGCTTCCGTCTGGACGAACACCCCGAGCTGGGCACGGTTGGTCGCCAAGGTCAGCAACCCTCTGAACAAGCGATTGTCGCCGCGCACATCGCCAAGCTCCCGCTCGAGCTGGCGTAATTCGTCGCGCAGATCGTCTATGCGTCGCTCGATGTCGCGACGTTGCTCCCGCTCCTGCGCAACCACCGGCATCGCGCCGAATGCGAGCACCAACGCAGTGACCGTCAATAAGAATTTCTGCTTTGTCATTTCGTTCAACTCCTGTATCCAGTGGCCGGCGGGTCAAAACCCAATCAAGGTTACCCGCCGGGCGTGTACGTTCACCAAGGCGTCCATCAAATCGACGCGTTCCCGCCACAAGATCACTATCCGGTCACTCGGCAGGCGTCGCAGCCGTGCTTGTTCGAATCGCACGTCCAGCAACTCGAGGCGGTCTTCCAAAGCGGCAACGGCACCCAGCGTGCGCCCGTTGAGCACGCGGGTTTCCGGCCGCATGGTGCGAAGAGCCTCCTCCAACATCTGCGCTTCCGAAACCAGCTCTGCGAGCGGATCCGGCCCCTGAGCGGCGGGAGTAACCAACCCACCAACCCCAATTGCAAGGGCAACGGAGGCCGCGGCAGCGGTCGCCAGCCAACCGCCGAACCGGCGCCTCGCCCTGGCGCGCTCCGCCATGATCTGATCGCGTACGGCCGACCAACGATCACGTGGCGCATTGGCGCTGGGGAGCGCTTTCAGTGCCGCGACGCGTTGGTGCAGCAGCTCCAACTCATGGCAGCACTCATCACACTCATCCAAGTGGCACAGCGCCGCCTGGGAGCCCTGACCGTCCCTGATGGCCAACAGCTCGCTCATCGTGCAGTGAATCAGCATACCGCCTCCTCACCTAGCCATTTGCGCAAGCGTGCGTGAGCACGCGAAAGCTGGGATTTCGAAAAACTCACACTCTTCCCCATCAGCTCGGCGATGTCTTCGTGCGTGTACCCCTCGACGTCGTGCAGCCATACTACCGCCCTCGAGGTGTCCGACAAACGTTGCATGACCGACTCCAAATCCATCCGAAGGCCCACATCACCAGAGTTCGTCGCCGGCGCCGAGTCCTCGAACAACTCGTCCGTATCGCGATACTTTGCTCTGCGGATCTTCATCAGGGCCTTGCTTGCCGCGATCCGCTTGATCCACGCCGTCAGGCTGCCGGTACCCGAGCCCCTAAAGCCACCCATGCTACGGCACACCTCGAGAAACGTCTCCTGGAGCACGTCCTCTGCGTCTTCGGCGGTCCGGCTAATCCGCCGGGCCATGGCGTAGACCGTGCCCTGATAGGCCCGATAGACGCGCTCTAAGGCATTGATATCACCAGCTTTAGCTTGCTGGATGGCTATGTCGTCGATCGCAGCGATCACCGCGTTGGTCATGTTGATAAAATAGATGCCTGTGGGGGTATGGGGGTCGCAGGACAGATACACCAGCCGCGAGGTTCCAGGTTTCAGGTTTCAGGGGGTTGTGGGAAGTGCTCTGACACCTGAAACCTGGAACCTGAAACCTGGCACCTCATCGGCTCAGATGCTTGTACAGCACCCGTATCATCCGATACGCGGCGGGATATTCATCCACCTGGAAACCCACCGTAGTAGCATCAACCCGATCGACGCCCGGAATGCCCTCGGCTATGTCCGCGTACAAGGCGTTGGTGTAGCGCAATTCGACCCGAAACGGAGGTGTCGCCGCCGGGTGGCCGCCCCCGCCCCCGCCCCCACCCCGTCTGTTTCGCAAGGCGCCCGCCACTCCGCGGCGAATCGCGGCCCGCGCGGAGTCGGGCGACATGGTCCGCACCGCCCGATTCCAGATACCGGTTTTGACCGCAGCGCCACCGACCCCGGGAACGAGTTCACGCATCTCTTCGACCGCCATGGAGTCACCCGCCACGAACACCACCGGCACACCGTACCAGGCAGCGTAGAGTGCATTCATTCCGCCCTCCCCTACGGAGACCCCGTTGACCCGCAGATCTGCGGTACGGCCCGAGCCGGTGTGGGCGAGGAAGCCGCCTTGCTGCCCGGCCTTTGCATGGTAGCCGATGAACACGACGGCCGAGAACGACGCGTCCAGGCCCTGCATCATGCCGTATGGTTTGAGGTCGCCACGGAGCAGAGTGGCCCGCGGGTCGAGTTGGTCTTGCAGCAGGTTGTCGTGACCGCCGTGCGCGTCGTTCACAACCACGCGTGTCGCGCCGGCGTCGAACGCCCCCTGGATTGCCGCGTTCACTTCCGCGGTCATCAGTCGCCTGCCGAGCGGGTCGTCGGTGGCGCTCAGGCCGGCGATGCCTTCCATGTCGGCGGAGATGTAGACGGCCTGCGTCTGCTGAGCAGCTGCGAGCGGAGGAGTGAGAAGCGTGGCGAGGAAGAGGAGCTTGTAAGACATAGTGGGCCGTGGGCAGTGGGCAGTGGAAATTGATCGTCTGTTAACCTATCACAAAACTCCTACTGCCCACTACCTACTGCCTACTGCACAACGATGTTGATCAGTCGCCCGGGCACGAAGATCACCTTTTTGATTTTGTTGCCGTTGACGTGCTTCCGAACACCATCGTCTTCGACAGCGAGCTTCAGGGCGTCGTCCTGCGAGACGGCCGCCGCGACCGCAATGCGCCCTCGAACACGTCCGTTGACCTGCACCACGAGTTGTATTTCCTCTTCCGCAGCAAGCGCCTCGTCACACTCCGGCCACCGAGCATCAAAAACACTTTCCGCATATCCCAACCGCTCCCAGCATTCCTCCGAGAAATGAGGTGCGAACGGCGCCAACATGATCACCAGCGGATTCAACGTCTCGGCGCTGAGTGCACTCGTTCCGATTTCGGCGGCGCGGCTCCTCAGCGTATTGATGTATTCCATCAACGCCGATATCGCGGTGTTGTAACGAAGTCCCTCGATGTCGTCGGTTACCTTGCGGATCGTCTGATGGAGTTTTCGGATTACCACCGGATCGGATGACCCGCCATTTGCCGAAATATCCCCAACGGCGATCCAGGCTTTGTCCAAGAATCGGCGGATTCCCGAGATACCCTCGTCGCGGAAATCCCCACCTTCTTGATAGGGCCCGAGAAACATCAGATACATCCTGAAGGTGTCCGCACCCCAACGATTGATGTAGTTGTCCGGGATGACCACGTTGCCACGCGACTTGGACATCTTCGAGCCATCACGAACGATCGTCCCGTGCGCGCGGAAGCGTCGATACGGCTCTTCGAAGGGCAGGTGACCCAAATCGTGCAACGCCATCGTGATGAACCGGGAGTACATCAGGTGTAGCACGGCGTGCTCGTTGCCGCCGATATACTGCGACACCGGGAGCCAGCGTTTGGTCAGTTCCGCATCGAACGGCCGATCCGAGAAGTCAGTCGACGGATACCGCAGGAAGTACCAAGCGGAATCCAGAAAGGTATCGGACACATCCGTTTCGCGTCGCGCTGTTGCGCCGCACTTTGGACACTCGACATTAACCCACTCTTCCAAGCGGGCCAACGGCGACACACCACTCTCGTCCGGCCGAAAATCGTCGGTGTCCGGCAACACGACTGGGAGATCTTCCTCGGGAACCGGCAACGTTCCGCACTCATCGCAGTAGATGATTGGGATAGGAGGTCCCCAATAGCGTTGACGGGAAATACACCAGTCGTGCAGGCGGTACTGCGTCTTGTGGTTTGCCACCCCCCTTTCCACCAACCAGTCCGTGATCGCCTTGACGGCTTCACGGCACGGCACGCCATCGAACTGCCCGCTGTTCACGAGCTGCCCGTCCCACGTGACAGTCGGGAGCTCGAGCGGTTCGCCGTCCGGACCGCGTGCGTCGGGTTCTACGACTTTGACGATCGGAAGCTCGAATGTCTTCGCAAAATCGAAGTCGCGCTCATCGTGTCCGGGGACCGCCATGATTGCGCCAGTGCCATACTCCATGAGCACATAGTCTGCAACCCAGATGGGAATGTCTTGGCCCGTGGCCGGGTTGCGGGCGTAGGATCCGGTGAACACACCGGTTTTTTCCTTATCACGGACCTTGCGTGTAACGATGTCCATCTCCGCCGCGTGACGCCGGTACGCTTCGACGTCGTTTCGCTGTTCGGCGGCGGTCAATCGCTCGACGAGCGGATGCTCGGGCGCCAAAACGACCCACGTTGCAGCAAACACCGTGTCGGGCCGGGTGGTGAAGACACGAATCGAATGGCCGGTGGGAGTCGCAAACTCGATTTCGGCGCCCTCCGAGCGGCCAATCCAGTTGGCCTGCATGAGGCGCGTCGACTCGGACCAATCGAGCGACTCGAGGTTGTCCAGCAGTCGTTGGGCATAGTCGGTGATCGTGAAGAACCACTGTTCGAGGAAACGCTGGTGGACCTTGATCTCCGGGTGACGCTCGCAGTAACCGTCGATGACCTGCTCGTTGGCCAGCACGGTCTTGCACTCGGGACACCAGTTCACCGGAGCCGACTTCTTCACGGCCAGCCCCGCCTTGAACAACTGAACAAAGATCCACTGGGTCCACTTGTAGTACGCCGGATCGGTGGTTGAGAGTTCGTGCCCCCAGTCGATCATCAACCCGACTCGCTTCAACTGTTCACGGAACCGCTCGATGTTCCGAGGAATGAGCTTGCCGGGATGCGTGTTGAGCTTCAGGGCGTAATTCTCCGAGTGAATACCGAACGCATCGAACCCGAGCGGTTCGAACACCTCGTACCCTTGGAGCCGCCGCGCGCGACCATGTATGTCACTTCCGACGAACGCGAAGACGTTCCCCACGTGTAGACCCTCCGCGGACGGGTAGGGAAACATCATGAGGTTGAAGTAGGCCTGCCGCCCGGTATCGAGGTTGGCGGCATTCGTCTGCTGCTCGTCCCACCGCGCGCGCCACTTGGCCTCGATCACCGCCGGATCGTAGGGTTCCCGTGCTCGAACCGTATCATTCATGGTGGCGGTAATCTAAAACAGCTTGCTCACCATGAAAGGCTTCCGTAGGTTGCCGTTCATGCCCAGGTCCGCCTCGAAACTCCGAACAACCGTCCTCCTGATCGGCACTCCTGCCGCGGTGCTGGTCATTGGACTGATTACGTTTCTCACCACTCGGAGCGCTTCGGCCGAGATGGAGCGGGCCATTCACGATCATTTGATCGCCGACGCCCTCCGCGCCTCCAGCGTTCTGGCGCAGTATGTGAACGAGCGGCGTTCCGACGTGGAGCTGCTGGCTCAGATGCCGGCGCTGGTGGCCGCCGCCCGCGCGGCCGGTGACGAGGTCGAGCGCAGAGGAATTCCCAGACTCTCACTAGACGAGTTGGAACGTCAGTTCGAGGCTAGCCGCGCCCTCGGCGGGTACCCCGAGCTACGGGCGTATCTATTGGGATTCACGACCCAAACGGATTTCGCGGCGATCTTCTTCACCGAGCGCAACGGTTTCAACGTCGAGACCACGAACCGGATGTCGGATTTCGTGCAATCAGACGAAGACTGGTGGCAGCGTGCAATGGCCAACGGCGCGTTCCAGGCCGATCCGGCGCGCGACGAATCCGCCGTGCTCGTCGTCCTGGAATATTCCGTGGCGATAATCGACCCGGGCAACGGGACCCCAGTTGGCGTCATCAAGGGCGTCATCGACCTCTCGCCGTTGGCCAGCCTTTTGAACGGAGGAGGAGAGGATTTCGCTCTCAGAATCGAGGT
>CAYLZR010000001.1:31743-39864 GCA_964388145.1 uncultured Gemmatimonadaceae bacterium
CGTTGGCCAGCCTTTTGAACGGAGGAGGAGAGGATTTCGCTCTCAGAATCGAGGTAGTCGACTCACTTGGACGCCTGCTGGTGTCACCAGACGGCGAATTCTTGCTGCAGGCGTCGGGCGATATCGATGCCATCCCGCTGACCGATCAACCCGAAGTCGCCGAGGTGACGACGGCCGATGGCTTGGACGAGTTGGTGGCTTCGGTGCCGGCTGGGAACGGTCTGTGGTGGATACTAGCCCGCGAATTCACTCTCACGGCCCGAGCTCCGGTCTTGGCCGTGCGGAACTCGGGCTACGTCACCGGCGCCGTGATGATTGCACTGTCGCTCGTCGTGCTTCTCATCCTCACGAGGTGGCTGGATACACGCATCACGAAGCCCGTCCAGGCGGCGGGAGTAATTGCGCAACGCATCGCCGAGGGAGATTTGACGATTGAAACGGTTGTCGAGGGTAGTCGCAACGACGAAGTAGACGATCTCATCAATTCGGTGAACCAGATGGTGCGGGCGCTCACGACGCTCGTGGGAGCCATTCACACATCGGCTGACGAGGCGGCAGCCATGGCGGAGCAGATTTCTGCGAGCACCGAACAGATGTCTGCGTCAACACAGGAGATGTCGAAGACCTGTCAGCATTTGTCCAACCTAGCTGCGGAACAAGCCAGCCTCATCCAGATCGCGTCGTCGGATACCAAGCGCATACTCGAGATTACTTCCACACTCGCGGACGGCACTCGCACGGCCGCCACACGCAACTCGGCCCTGCAGACCGTGGCGGAACACCACAAGAGCCTGTTGCTCAAGAGCAGTGACGACCTTACGCGTTTGTCCGCCGACATCGCCAAAGGCGTCGAGGACGCACACGCCCTTTCCGAGATGTCTCAAGAAATACAAACGTTTGTCGGACAGACAAAGTCTATCGCCAACCAGACGAAGATGTTGTCTCTCAATGCGTCCATCGAGGCGGCTCGAGCTGGAGCGGCGGGACGTGAGGGGCGTGGATTTGCCGTCGTGGCCGACGAAGTTCGCAAACTGGCGACGCAAGCGGCCCGTGCCGCAACCATGACTTCAGAAACCGTGGCCAAGGTACTAACCAAGGTAGAACGAACCCGGACCCGGTTCGAAGGCATCGCAGCCGGGAGCCAATCCGTTCAGGAAATCGCTCAGTCGGCTGCGCGAGGATTGGCAGATGTTACCGAAGCCGCGGCCGGCAACAAGGCGTGGACCAACGAGACGTCCGGAGCCGCCGAACAGGCGAAGCGGTTCGTGCAGGACATCTCGGCGCAACTGACCGACATCTCCAGCCGAACCGAAGCCTTCCTCGCGGCCGCAGAGGAAATCGCCGCTTCAGCCCAACAACAGACGGCGTCTACGCAGGAGATTGCCGCGTCGGCGGCGAAGTTGGCGGAAGTGGCCGAACGCCTCATCGGGGATGTGAGTTCTTTCCGTCTACGCCGAGCCGTACCGCCGGCGGTTTCTGATGGGACGAGCGCGCCTCCGGCCTAACCTCCGTTCCCCAACTTCACGAGCCACACGTCGAGCACGTCCGGTAACTCCTTCAATTTCGACAGCAGCGCCGCCGATGGCGGTTGATCCACACCCACCGCCGCGAGGGCGTCACCACCGAACCGCTCGTGGCGCGCCTGGTAATAGAACCCGATGTTGACATCGCCCCCGCTAAGCACCGTGCCCACCCGACCGATCACACCGGGCACATCACGGTTCTTGAGAATCAGCACATCTCCTACGGAGGGTATGTCGACGGTGTAATCGTCAATCCGAATGACGCTCTGCTGATCACCGGCCAGGGCTCCGACAACAGTGGCTGTACGGTCCGGAGTCTCCACTTTCACACCGACTGTCGTTTCATAACCGGCAGCGGGTTTGCCGATGCGCCGGTGGACGGAGATTTCTCGTTCCTCGGCGAGCATTGCTGCGTTGATCAGGCTCACAGCGTCGATGCCACTGGAGCGTAGCACTCCTTCGAGCGCCGCGAGCATCACTGGTTTCGGAGCACCATCGTCGCGACCGCCGTAATCGACCTCAACCGCTTGGATGGGTCCATCGGCCAGTATGGCAGCGACCCGACCGACTTGCTTGGCGAGGTCGAGCGCCGGCCGGGATCGCGCCAGCACCTCGCTGGAGACGCCGGGGACGTTGACGGCACCACCCACGTCGCCGGTGCGCAACGCGTCGCGCACCGATCGACTGATTTCTACCGACACCCGCGCCTGGGCTTCTTGAGTGGATGCCGCAAGGTGCGGAGTCAGAATGATTTTGTCCGAACACCGGAGTGGCGAATCTTTCGCCAGCGGCTCGGGATCGAACACGTCGAGGGCGGCCCCCGCAAGCTTGCCCGTCTCCACCGCGTCGAGCAGCGCCTCGTTGTCAATCAAGCCGCCACGCGCCGTGTTGATGAGAACCGCACTCGGCTTCATCAACGCCAGCCGCTCAGCATTGAGCAGGCCACGCGTGTTATCGTTGATCGGAGCGTGGAGAGAAATGACGTCGGCCCAACTCAGCAGCTTCTCGAGCGATACGAGCTGCACACCGAGCTGTTTGGCCCGTGCACTCGCGAGCATCGGATCATATGCTACGACGTCCATGCCAAACGCTTGGGCGATCCCCGCGACGTGAGCACCGATGCGTCCCAGGCCGACCAGGCCAAGCACTTTCCCACGAAGCTCGCTCCCACTAAACCGTTTCCTGTCCCATTCCCCACGCCGCATGCTGTCCGACGCCCACGGCACTCGCCGCACCAGCGCCAACAGTAGGGCGAACGCGTGTTCGGCGGCGCTCACGGTGTTGGCCCCTGGCGCGTTGATTACCGCGATGCCACGGTGCGTCGCCGCCCGCACGTCGATGTTGTCAACCCCGATACCGGCGCGCCCCACTACTCGCAGCAAAGGAGCGCCGCTGAGAAGATCTTCGGTAACACGTGTAGTCGACCGGACCAACAAGGCGTGTGCTCGAGACAACTCCTCGGGAAGCCGATCCGGAGCGCCTACCGTGGACACGACTTCGAAGTCTTCCTCCTGGCGGAGCAGATCCAGCCCCTGCTCGTCGATATTGTCGGCAACCACGACGACGAACGTCACGCGATAGCCTCCTCCAACGCCTTCAACAATTCTTGCAGCTTGGCAACCGTATGGTCGCCCATGTGGCCGATCCGAATGGTGGTTTTCTTCAACTCGCCGTACCCCATCGCGATGGTCCAATCTCGATCGGCCAACTTGTGTCGAATTTCCCGACCGTTCTGTCCGCCCCCCAGGCGCAGGCACGAGACGGTCCAGCTCCTACGACCCCTCTCGGGCAGGTAACGGATGCCAAGAGACTTGCCGCGTTCGTCGACCCACCTCTCCACGGTTTCCAACATCTCTTTGTGCCGGTTCCACCGGGCCTCGATGCCGCCGTTCGCCTCGATGCGCTCGAGCTGCGTCTCGAGCGCGTACAGCAACGAGATCGCCGGCGTGTTGGTCGGCTGATGGTTCTCCGCCGCATCGGCAAACGCCACGAGATCCAGGTATCCGCCTCGCTCGGGTACCGTCTTCGCACGCTCCAGCATGCGCTCCGAATGAGCCGCGAGCGCCAACCCCGGAGGCAACGCCAGCGCTTTTTGTGAACCCGTGAGCACGAAGTCGAGTTTCCACTTGTCCGTCTCGACGGGCAGCCCGGCCATCGATGTCACCGCGTCGACCAGCAGCATGACATCGTCGAACTCGTGTACGACCTCAGCGAGCTGCTCCAGGGGCGCTAGGGCGCCGGTCGCCGTCTCCGAGTGCACCAGGGTCACGGCGTCCGCATCACTGCGGATCATCGCGTCGCGGAGCATATCGGGTTCCACGGTCTGTCCCAACGCGACCTCCAAAGTCACCACGTCCCGCCCGCACGCCTGTGCGATCGCGGCGAAACGCCTACCAAACGCGCCGGTGACCAGCGAGAGGGCCCTGTTCCGAACGCCGGATCGAATGGCCATCTCCATGAACGCCGTCGCGGAACAGGTTCCGATGATGGGGCGCCCCGTGGTGCGGAATAGTGACTGTAACGGTCGCTCCACGCCGGCGAGTAGATCGGTCATCACCCCGCCCCGGTGGGCAATCATCGGACGCGCCAGCGCGGCCAAGACATCCGGATGGACCTCGGTGGGGCCTGGGAGAAAAAAGCGGCCAAACGATGTCGTCATGCAGCCATCTTTCCGGAGAATCTCGGCGTATCATCGACAAATCCGAGCCAAAAACTTAGTAACACACCCTGAAAAAGGGAAAACATTCAACCCTTCTCTCCGCCCCGATTTCCCCGAATGCGATATACCAAGCGGCGCCGGAGCAACCATCTCACGCCGCAGGCGTCACGTATTCCCACCCAGAGCCGTTTCCAAGCGCCGTACTTGCTCTTGCCCGACCACCGGGGACGGTGGGTGACCCCGATTTCGATCACGTCTTCCCCGTCCCGCCGAAGGAGGGTGGGCAAGAAACGGTGCATGCCTTGAAACCGCGGAATCCGACCGAGCGCCGAACGGGGCATGACCTTCAGGGAGCATCCCGTGTCCTTCACGTGGTCGCCGGTGATCCAATCCCGCCCCAGATTGGCCACACGGCTCTGGAGTTGCTTCCAGCGACCATCCGCGCGTTGCATCCGGTAACCGATGGCCACCGTCGCCGAGCTCGACCCACGCAGCGCCTCCAGCAGCCGGAGACCGTCGGCCGGGTCATTCTGGCCGTCGGCGTCCATCGTGAGGACGAATTGACCGCGGGCCGCACCGAACCCGACAGCCAGAGCGGCGCTCTGGCCGGCATGTGATTCCAGGCTGACTACGCGAAGTTCATCGTAATCGTTGCTCAAGCGATGCAGCTCCTCGAGCGAACCGTCTGTCGATCCGTCGTCGACCGCCAAGACCTCATGCGCCAATTCGGCAAACACCGTTTCGATCTCGTTGAGAAGTGGCCCGAGGTTGGCGCGTTCGTTGAAGACGGGGACGACAATCGAAAGGATGGGAGTCACTGCGTTCACTGCGGGTCGGCTTCTCGCTCCAATCTCACTTCCTCTAGTAATTGGGCTAATTCACTCCGGGCGCCCTCGGTGTGGGGTGAATCGGGGAAGGTATCCACGAGCCGTCGCAACTCCACCAGCGCCTTGCCTCGATCCTTCATGCGGCTGCGGTAGAGATCGACGAGGCGTAACGCAAAACCGATCTTCCGCGGTTCCTGTCGCGTCCGATCCCGGGCTTCGGCCAACAGTCGCGCAGCTCCGGCCGAATCGTCGAGACGATCGAGCAGCAGTTGAGCCAAGCGGGATCTTGCTTCGACGTCGGAGGGATCGGATCGAATCTCTCGGCGGTAGGCCGACGCCGCGTCTTCGTATCGGCCCTGAACGACCAGCGTCTCGATCGCCGAGTACCCCTTCGGAGCCGGAGTCGTGGATCCCGACCCCCCGAGAAGGGTCATCAGCACGTTGGCTGAGGGTGCGGCCACCTTCAACACCACGAACAAAACCCCCGCGAGCACGCCAAGGGCCGCACCCCCCAGCACGAACAGCGCCCCTATGCCCGCCCCAAACGCCCAGATTATCGCACCACCGATCAGGACTATGAGGGCCCATAGGGCGGCGTAGCGGACGGCTACGGACTCGGGTTGGTCGTCGGATTGTCGCATGAAACTTGGGCTCAACGTAGAGGCGGCGGAGGCACCAAGCAAGTTGACGCTCACAGCGCGTCCGGTTAAATCCCGAGACCCGCGCAGGTGGGCTTCACTGGAGGAGGTACATCGTGTCTGATTCGTTCTCACGCCGTGAATTTTTTGGCGCCGCCACCGGAATAGCCGCAGGAGCGACCCTGGGTAGGCCGTTTAACGACAAGAATGGCTTTCCGGCGGTTCACATTCGCCGTGCGGCCGGCAACGTGGCCATAGCGTCCGGCAACGGTCTCCGGGGGGTCGAGCTGGCCGGACGACTCATTAGCGAGGGGATGGACACGCTCGATGCCGCGATTGAGGGCGTGAAGATCCAGGAGCTCGATCCGAATGACTCCTCGGTCGGGTACGGTGGTCTCCCAAACGAAGAAGGCGTCGTTCAGCTGGATGCCTCGTGCATGCACGGTCCCACCAAGCGGGCCGGGGCCGTCGGAGCGCTCGAAGGAATCAAGACACCCAGCGTAGTCGCGAAGTACGTCCTCATGTACACCGACCACATCATGCTCGTCGGCGAAGGCGCCAAGAAATTCGCTCTGTCGTACGGATTCAAAGAGGAAGATCTAATGACCGACGCGACCCGCGAGCGCTGGCTTCGCTGGCGCGCGAACCGTGGGCGCGACGACGACTGGATCAACGTCACCAACGACGAAAGAATGGTCCCGCGTCAGACCGGCACGATCAACATAAACATCGTGAACACAAACGGAGATATTTCGTCGGTGACCACGACCAGTGGCCTTTCGTGGAAGATCCCCGGACGCGTGGGAGACTCTCCGATCATTGGCGCCGGCCAGTATACCGATAACGACATCGGCGCAGCCGGGTCCACCGGCCGCGGCGAGGCCAACATCATGGTGTGTGGAGCCTTCTTGACGGTCGACAACATGCGGCGGGGAATGAGCCCGACCGATGCAGCGCTCGAGACGTTGCGGCGCGTGGTCGCCACGACAGAGTCGCGGCTGTTGGACGAGCGGGGACGGCCGACCTTTGGTCTCAACTTTTACGCCGTCAACAAGAACGGCGAGTTTGGCGCCGGCACGATTTGGTCCGGTGGGCAGTACGCGGCATACGACGGCACAACGGCGGCGCGTCACGATATCCCCTACCTGTACGAGCGGGATTAATTGCGGCCGATTCTCCTGGCAGCACTGCTGCTTTTCATAGGAGGTAGCGCCTACGGTCAGATCCCCGGTGGAAGCGGCGGGGATCTGGATGCCGATTATTGGTTCGACATCTTTTATCCAAAAATCTTTTACACATTCACTGAGGGAGTTACGGGCGGGGCGTATTACGCCTTTGTCCAGCCGCTCCGTGTCAGTGACTACGGCAGCCCACCGCCGTACAGGATCTCAATCGCACTCGACGGGCAACTCTCGTCTTCGGGAAGCCGGTTTCTCAAGTTAGAGGTCCGCGCGCCGGGGCTCGCCAATGGATGGCGATTCAGCTCGAGACTGATGACACGCCGGCGTGCAAAGGCCAATTACTTCGGGCTTGGCAACGCGACGGTTTTCGACAAGGACAACGTCACCGATGCCCAACCGGATTTTTACCGGGCAATCAGAACGCAATACATCTTTCGGGCGGACGCACAGCGGGACGTGGTCGGACCGCTGCGTGTGGTTGGCGGTGTGAAGTTCGAACGCTGGCGGATATCCCCGCCCGATGGACCGAGCCTCATTGGCATCGAAAAACTGGCCAATCAGGCCGACCCGACGATCGACGTCGGCACAAACGACATTTCCGTTCGCCTTGGCCTCATGGTCGATACGCGGGACGACGAGGTGGCGCCAACGAGGGGGGTTGTCGTCGAAGCAGTCGTGGGGATCGCCGACGCGGACGTCGCCGGCGATCTCAGCTACACCCGTACCACAGTTACGGTTCAGGGCTTTTGGTCACCTTCCCCTCTGCTCGTGTTGGGGGCGCGTGGCGTTGGACAGGTCATGGGAGGCACGCCCCGGTTTGGAGCCTATTACGTCATCGAAGGAGCAACCCGTTTTTACGACGGGCTGGGTGGCGCATCCACTCATCGAGCCCTACCGGGAAACAGATTCTTGGGCCGCGACAAGCTCTTTGGAAACCTAGAGGCCCGCTACACCCTGTCAGCCATCCCCACGCTATACCGCATTAGCCTGGTTGGGTTCTTGGACGCCGGCCGGGTATTCGAGACCGAAGATTTTCGAATCACGACCGAAGGTCTCCACGTGGGGGGCGGGGGCGGGTTGGTCTTTCATGTCGGAAGGACGGGCATCGCCGGGTTCACGGTCGGATTTGGACCCGATGGTGTGCAAACAGATTTTCATACGAGGTGGACGTTCTGACGTGAGCCGTAAGCCGTGAGCGGCGATGAGCTAAGCGGCTTACGGCTTACGTTTCACGTTTTAGCATCCCAAGCACCTCTTTCAACGTCGTCACGCCTCGGTCCTTGGCGTACCACC
>CAYLZR010000001.1:39964-42756 GCA_964388145.1 uncultured Gemmatimonadaceae bacterium
AGCATCCCAAGCACCTCTTTCAACGTCGTCACGCCTCGGTCCTTGGCGTACCACCTTCGCACGGTCGGATAGCGTTCCGTGGACGGAATCTTGTCCTTGTTTTCGATGACCCACTCCTGAATCTCCTTGGGCCGGGGGCCCCAGTGCCCCAACGGGCGAAACTCCTGGTCCAAGGCGATGACGATGGGAATCGAGCGAGAGCCGTTGGTGAGAAATTGGTCCATGACCTCGGGGTGCTCGTCGCGGAGCACCACCTTGAGCTCCAGACAGTCGGCTTCATCACCGAGCCGCGCCAAGACCGGGACGGTATTGCTCGCGTCCCCGCACCAGTCCTCGACGATCGCGAGCAATCTCACCCCAGGTCCACGCTGGCAGGCCAATTCGTAGGCCCAATCGGGGATCCGAGCCGTCCGATACACACCCTTCCAGAGAGATTCGTTCTGTTCGACGCCCTCCACGAATTCGTCGTAGGGAATCGCTTCGTCCCACACGGCGGCAAAATCCAATGCGCTCATCGAAGATCTTCTATCATTGCGTTGAGGGGTTACGTCGGACGCGAAACATAGAGGGCCTGATGACAAGACGGTAGGACGGAGAGACGGAAAGACGTAAGGTGCAGGGCGGCATTGACACACCGTGACACCGGCGGGTTATACTTGGCGAGTGATGTCTCACCCACCCAGCCCGGTTGGTTCCGCCGAAGCGCCAGCCAAGCCTCGACGCCGCGACCCGAAGAACACTCGCGAGCGCCTCGTGCGAGCCGCCCTTGATTTGTTTACAACTCAGGGGTACCACGCGAGCACGACCCCTCAAGTAGCGCGTCGCGCCGGAGTGGCGGAGGGCACGATCTATCGTCACTTCACGAGCAAGGAACAACTGCTCAACGAGATCTATCGGGGTGCTGTGCGGATGTTCACGCAAATCATAGAACAGACGCCTGCGGGATCCAAATGCCGGACCCAGATGAACGAGATTGCCGACGGATGGGGTCAGGTGGCGGCCGCCGACCCACCGCTGGTCAAGCTCGTATTCGTGTCCCCGCCGATGGGCCTGCTGGACGAGAAGAGCCGCGAGACGTTCGAACTGATGCGAGCGGAGTTGGAGAAAGTCGTCGCCTCAGGGAAGGCGGGCGGGGAGATCCGTCCCGGGCCGGCGTACCTCTGGACCGACGTCTGGCTTCAGTTGGTGCGACTCATGTTGGAACGGGTCGCCACACAGGAATGGGCAACCCAGCATTCTGCCCCGAAGCAAGTCATCGACAGCGCGTGGGACGCCATCGCGACACCGGCCAAGGTGACGGAGGCGTCACTTCCCGTTGGGCATTAAACGCGCCCAACATCACCACTGAGCCGCCCGGCACCAATCCACCACCGGCCTCCCGACCGGCGGTAGCCTGGACATCGGCCTGAGATGTCTTAAATGTAAGGGCGATTTTTCTCGAGGATCACACCGATGACAGCACCGAACGGCCCGACACAACGCGATGCCTGGGGCTCGCGCACCGGATTCCTCCTTGCGGCCGTGGGATCCGCCGTGGGCTTGGGGAATATGTGGCGGTTTTCGTACGTCGCCGCCGAAGGCGGTGGCGCGGCGTTCGTCTTGCTGTACCTCGGCTTTGTCGCGTTCATCGGCGTACCCCTCATGACCGCCGAGTTCGTCGTAGGACGGATGACGCAGGTGGCCCCGATCGAGGCCATAAGGCGCCTCGGTGGACCGCGCTGGGCCCCTCTCGGCGCCCTCTTCGCCTTCTGCGGCCTCGCGATCCTGTCGTATTACTCGGTTATCGCCGGTTGGACCATGCGCTACTCGTTCGACGCCCTCCGCGGAGCGATGCCGGAGGATGCGGCGGAGTATTTCGGCGCGGTGGGAACCGGCATTCCGGCCGTGGCCACGCACCTGCTCTTCATGACCATCACCGTGGCGATCGTGTTGCGCGGCATCCAGAAAGGGCTCGAGCGCACCGCGATCATTTTGATGCCGATGTTGTTCATACTGCTGGTTGGACTCGCGGTGTGGGCCGCAACGCTGTCCGGCGGCGGGCCCGGCTACGCCTACTATCTCCGTCCGCAGCTGAGCGAGCTGCTCGACCCCAATATCAT
This sequence comes from uncultured Gemmatimonadaceae bacterium, assembly GCA_964388145.1. GTDB lineage: Bacteria > Gemmatimonadota > Gemmatimonadetes > Gemmatimonadales > GWC2-71-9 > B3T1B10. Next base: position 42,064 of record CAYLZR010000001.1, read on the forward strand.
CACCAACGCAGCAGGGCAGGCCTTCTTCTCGCTCAGCTTGGGGATGGGTGCGCTCATGACCTACGCATCGTACCTCAAGTCCAAAGAGAACTTGGCGAAAGAGGCGGTCACAATCGCGGTGTCCGATTTCGGCGTGGCGTTCCTGGCGGGCCTGTTCATCTTCCCCATCATTTTCCACTTCAATCTGGTGGACACCATCGGCTTGGGCGAAGAGATAACCGACAACACCGTCGGCACGTTGTTCATCGCCATGCCGGCCGCGCTGCAAGGCCTGGGAAACATGGGGAACCTGGTGATTGCCGCGTTCTTCATCATGTTGTTCTTTGCGGCGCTGACGTCGGCCATATCGTTGTTAGAGGTGGTGGTGAGCGCGTCGATCGACGGTTTGAAATGGTCGCGTCAGAAGGCCACCCTGACAGCCGGCGTCGTTATCGCGGCACTGGGCATCCCAACCGCGTTCAACCTGAATATCCTCGATGTGGGTGACAAGCTGGTTGGCACCGTCCTGCTCATGGTGGGCGGCTTCTTCACCGCCATTCTGGTCGGCTACAAGATCCTACCACAAGCGGAACAGGAACTCTCGGTGGGAGTCAGCAACCCGAAGTTCATCAGTGCGTGGAAGTTCTTTGTGAAATACCTGATTCCGCCCGTACTCGCGGTCGTGTTGGTGTTTTCGATCCCGAAGCTGATTAC
>CAYLZR010000001.1:42856-46605 GCA_964388145.1 uncultured Gemmatimonadaceae bacterium
CCTTTCAGCGCCGATTCCGGCACCGGCATATTCTCATCGCGACTGCGCAACGCCTCATCCGCCCCTTGTTGAACCTCCTCGGCGACCTCTGCTTCCGCCTCTTCTAGTACTGCCGCGGGCGTACCGGTTTGTTTGAGATATTCTTCAAACAACCCTATCGGATCTCGACGGCCCCAATGGACGAACATCTCGGCGGGAATGACCTCGCGCGCCTCGCGCTCGTCATGCGTCGCATGACCACCCATGCGGAAGGTCTCCGCGGTGAGCATCACCGGTCCGTCGCCGGCGCGGCACCGATCCGCGGCCAACTTGGTGGCGGCAAAGGCATCGAGCACATTGTTTCCGTCGAAGGACCACCCCGCCATGCCGTACGCCTCGTGAAGTTCCTCGAAGGATCCCGGTAGATGGTGAACACCTACCACCGTGCCCAGAGCGACCTGGTTATTCTGAATGACGAAGATCACCGGCAGACGTTTGACGGCGGCAAAGTTGAAGGCTTCGTGCGTGGGTCCCGATTTTACCGCGCCGTCGCCGACCCACGTGAGAGCCACCCCGTCCTCGCCACGCAATTGAAACGCCAGGGCCAAGCCGACCGTGACAGGCGGGACATTGCCGATGTTCGAAATCGGTGGGAGGACCCGCTTGTTGAGAGATCCAACGTGCCCGTCGCGGCCCCACGATAGCGAGTCGGCCGTCGCGAGGTACCCGCGGAGCATATCCGCGATCGAGATCCCCATCTCACAACAGGCCCCGGCATTACGGATCATTGGAGCGACGATATCCACGTCGCGGTTCAAAGCGTGCACAGGGCCGACGGTGACGGCTTCTTCTCCCGTGCCGAGCCAGGCCTTTGAGATCACACCCTGCTTGACCCAGCGCTGGAGCATCACGTCGTGCAGCCGCGTCCGGACCATCCCCTTGTACAGATTCCGTAGGTCCTCGGCCGTGAGGGCATCGGTGATGGCCTTGCGTGTGGGGTCGCGCGCCAACGTCGCGGCGAACAGCCGCACCAGCTCGGGGTCCGGTTGCCAATCGACGTATTCCGGGGGGTCGAACGCCGGGAACCTTTTCATAGTTTTAAAGTTTCATCACCCTTAGATTTGCAGTGAATATCCATGAGGACCCTAAGCAGGAGCAAGAAGATGATCAACCAAGGTAGGCTGGCCCTGGCATGCACCCTCTGCTGGGTCGTGACCGCCTGCCAGCCGACCGGCGGGGATGCGGCTGCGGATTTCTCTTCCGACTCGCCGCCGGAGGTCATCGCCGACTCTCTTATTGGCGTTTGGATCGATGCGGTCGGCGGCATGGACACCTACCATGAGTTTCAAGCCGCGTCGTATACGATTACGACCATCATCTTCGACACCCTTTCGGGCCGTGTAAAGCGAGCGCGTCCGCGATATGTGTGGATCAAGAAGACCCCACGCGGCCAGGCGACGCGCGTGGAGAGGTGGGAAGGTAACGACTTCATCGTTCAGGGATTTGACGGCCAAGACCATTGGGCGACAATGAACAGCGAGGTGCTTTCCGAAGGAGATAAAGACTGGAACGAGACGCGTTACGTGGCCGGTGATCTCTTCTACTGGCCGGGCCTGCCGTACAAGCTTCGTGATGACGGCGTCTTTCTGCACTATCGAGGCCTGACCTCTCGGCCCGGTGTCGCGATGCGGACCGACCCAGATGCCCCAGGACAAACGGAAACGCCCGACGGCTATCACGCCGTGGGAGTGACCTTTGGAGAGAATGTGGGCGACCATCAGGACGTCTGGCAGTACTTCTTCAAGCCCGGGGAGAGCTTTCCAACGGAGGTCACGTACATCGAAGAAGGCCGAGAAAATATGAGCCGCGTGATTTGGGGTGATACGGAGATGACCGGCGTGTTGAATTATCCGGTGGTGGCGCAACGAGACTGGATCACGGAATCGGGCAAGCGGACCAAGGCGCTGGTGGTGTCAGACTTTGTGGTCAATCCGGAAATCGCTCAGTCGATGTTCGAGAGACCAAGAATGTGAGTCGTGAGACTCACGTCTCATGTCTCACACCCTCCCGATACCACAGGTAGAACAGCACGGCAATCCCCACCATCATGATCCATGCACTGCCCACCTTCATGACGACTCCCGCCAACTGCTGGTCGTCGATGGCTGACGTGCCGGGAATGGGCGGCGCCAACTCGTATGACGCGTAGAGGGGGAATTTCGCATACAGCATCATCATCGACGGAGGCCGAATCAGCAGGCCGTTGAAACCGAGATAGCCGATCCTCAACAAGAACGAAAACTTCGGTCTCTCCGGCAGCGGCGCCACGATGGGCCACCAAAAGACCACGCCGCTGGCCAACCACACCATATCAAGCGTAAACGATCCCAGTTGCGAGCCCATGAGCAAGTCCACAACGAACGGCCAGTGACTCAATGTCATGACAACATTGAAGACGAAGAAGGCTGCGAACGGTTGGGTGAGACCCTCGATCCATCGAAAGACTTTCGGGTGATCGCGGAGCGTCAGGAACGTGGCGTCAGGAAGGCCCGCGAGAAGAAGCGGGGGTGCCACCAACGCGATGAGCAGAAATTGTAAGATGTGTACGCTCGCGAGATACGACGCCCCGAGTGGTCCGAGCGGCCAATCCAGGGCCCCCCACAACACCAGCACGCCCGCCGCGAACAGAGACGCACGCCGTAGGTCGATGGTTGGATTGACGCGTCGCACATGACGCACGTACGCAAATGTGACTGCCAAGACGAACAGCCACACACCGAGATACGGTTGCCACGTCCAACTCCACGCTACGCTCTGCGACGAACACCACCACCGCATCGGCGATCCTCAGGCTTTCGGCACGGAAGTTGGCTTGTTAGCGCAGGCCGGCTAGTGCGGCGCCAAAGTCTTTGGCGGTGGCGTACCGGGCGTCCGGGGTCGCCTCCATTGCCTTGTTGAGCACTTTCTCCAACTGGGGAGGAAGGTCCGGCCGGTGCTTGCTGAGAGGCGTTGGCGTACCGCGGAGACGAGCAATCATCATTTCCTGGGCAGAACGACCTTCGAACGGTAGCTTGCCTGTGAACATTTCATAGGCGAGGATTGCAAGTGAGTACACATCGCTCCGCGCGTCGGTTTCCTTGCCGCGCACTTGTTCCGGGCTCATGAACTCGGGCGTGCCTAAGACAATCCCCGTCGCGGTGAGTTTCTTCATGGCGGCGGAGCCACGCGCTTTGGCCAATCCAAAGTCCATGACGACCGCGCGTTCCGGGCTGCCGTCCATCACGATCATCACGTTTTCAGGTTTCAAGTCGCGATGAATGATTTCAAGACCGTGGGCGTGGTGCAAACCATCGCACATCTGCGTGAGGAACGGAATAGCAACTTCGAGAGACATCGGACCGACCTTCGCTTCACGGTCGGACAGTAACTCGCCATCGAGGTACGGCATTACCAAGTAGATGAGGCCGCCCTCGGTTTCCCCCAATCGCATGATATTGCACACGTTCGGGTGGTTCAACCGCATCGCAAGTCCAGCCTCACGACGAAGCCGCTGCAGGGCGGTGTCATCGGCCAGCAATTTCGGTGTCAGGACTTTGACGGCAACCGAGGTCCCGGTACTGAGTTCACGGGCCTCGTAGACGTACGCCATGCCGCCCTCGCCCAAGCGACGCAGAACCTTATACCGACCATCGATGATCTGGTCTTGCAGCGTCGCGGCGTCATCCGACCTGGGCCCTCGCGCGCGTTTCACCGCCCCGCGAACCAAGGTG
>CAYLZR010000001.1:46705-62180 GCA_964388145.1 uncultured Gemmatimonadaceae bacterium
TCGGACTTTGCTGCCTCGAGATCGTAGGCCCGCTCAATGGCGTTGAGCGCAGCGTTGATCACGGCCTCCGCGAAAGACGCGTCCGCGGCTTTCAGCGGTGCGTCATGGACCGTGGAGCGTAGGAAGAAAACGCCGGCGGCCTCTCCCCGGAGAGAGAAGGGTAATACGATGGACGAGCGGGTGGGGACCCGTACCCCGTCACGCTCCCACGTTTTCCGCACCTCTTCGTACAACGGGTCGGTATGCACGTCTTCGATGAGCACCATGCGCTGCGTTTCCAGCGCCTCTTTCAGTTCTGGGTATTTGGAGAGAGAGATCTCCAAATTCCGAAGCATTGGATTTTCCGCCGCGGCCACTACCAGACCAGTATCGGACCCCGGCTGCGCAGACACCATGGAGCATTTCGACAGCCGCAGCGCCCGTGCAACACGACGCGTCAGGATGTGATAGATCTCATCGGGTTTTAGCGAGTCGGTGACCTCGAAGAGAATGTCGACCATCTCGCCCCGCGACCGCGCCTCCTCGCGGACCCGTCGGAGCTCCTCCGACTCTTTGAGCCTCGCATCGATGCGCGCCAATAATTCCCGCACCCGAAACGGCTTGGCGATGTAATCGGTGGCTCCGAGGTTCAAGGACTTTACCGTGGCTTCCTCGGGAGGCATCGACGAGAGCATGAGGATGGGAATGTCTTTCCACCGGTCCTCGGACTTGAGCCGCTCGAGAAGCTGCAGGCCGTCGATTCTCGGCATCATGATGTCCAGCAACATGAGGTCGGGCGACTCGACGTCTATCCGCTCGAGCAAGTCGTCGCCGTTGGACAACGACACCACTTCGTATCCCTTATCCTTGAGAATCCAGCCGAGGGTCTGGAGAAGGGCTGCGTCGTCATCGACGACAAAAATCTTGGCGGCTGGACTCACGAGACCGGCTACTCCACAGCCTCGAGGGTGGGAATCAAGGCGGTGTCGATATTTCCACCGCTGACGACCAGCACGGTGGGTCCGTGGGGTCGCAGCACGCCGCTCCTGAGAGCCGCCGTGGTCACCGCCCCCGACGGCTCGGCGACGATGCCCGCCTCTTGAAACAGCCATTGGGCCGCCTCGACGATTGCCGTGTCCGTGACAGTCAGGGATTGAGCCCGTTCCTTCATGTGCTCGAAGGTCAACTGGCCGACCGATAGGGGCAACAGGCCGTCGGCGACGCTCTTGGTACTCCCGAGCCGCACCGGCGCGCCGTGGCGAAGCGCCGCCTCATACGCTGCGGCTCCACGGGGTTCTACGGCGGTGATCGCCACCTCGGGCCCTAGGGCCTGCAGGGCGGTCGTAATGCCCGCGCAGAGCCCGCCACCGCCCACGGGGGCCGCTACGTGGGCCACTTCGGGAAGATCCTCGATGATTTCGAGTCCCACCGTACCCTGTCCGGCAATAACGTCGGGATGATCAAACGGGGGAATGACCGCCAGGCCCTCGGCTTCAATGATTTCGTTGGCCTTGGCCAGCCTGTGTTCCGACGTGGTCCCGGCGAGCACGATCTCGCCACCCCACCGCTTCACCCCCTCGAGCTTGGCGGACGGGGCCGTCTCGGGCATCACGATGACAGCCCGGATGCCCATGCGATTGGCCGCAAACGCCACCGCCTGTCCGTGATTCCCGCTGGAATAGGTGATCACACCAGCGCGGCGCCTCTCCTCCGGCAATCGACGCACGGCGGTCCAGGCGCCACGCAGCTTGAAGGCACCGGAGGGTTGCTGGTTCTCGAGCTTGAGGTGGACCGGATAGCCGGCGATATCGGAGAGCGCGGCCACTGGCAGCAGAGAGGTGTGCACGGCCACTCCCACCAGCCCCCGGGCGGCTTCCCTTATGTCGTCGATGGTGACGTGGGCGACGGCTGGCTCTGGCACCATGCTCAGGGGAATACCGATGCGTTCAAGGGACCGCGAAAGTAGGAAAGGCCTCCCGCCGTCGCAAGCGGGCAGCGCACCTGTGCACGTCGCTCAAACGTCCAGCTCTCGCTGGTCACGCCCTTCGGAAACCACTGTGACTTCGTCGGCGTCGACATCTTCGTTGACGACCCGGGCCACGTCGACAACGGTGTCTCCGGCATCGAGGTTCATCACCTTCACGCCCTGCGTATTGCGACCGATGACGCGGATGCCGTCGACCGGCACCCTGATGATCACGCCGTGACGCGTAATCATCATCAACTCATCCTGTGGCAACACTTCCTTCAGGGCCACAATCGAACCCGTTTTCACCGTGCGCTTCAACGTGATGATGCCTTTTCCGCCGCGCCGCTGCACGCGATAATCGGCAACCTTGGATCGCTTGCCCATCCCATTCTCACTCACAACCAACAACGTCGCGTCGCGCCGCAGCACGACCATCCCGATGACACGGTCGTCTTTCTCGAGCTGAATCCCACGCACGCCGGCTGCCGTGCGGCCCATCTTACGGACGTCGGTTTCGTTGAAACGAATGCTCAGCCCGTGTTCGGTCGCGAGGACGATGTCGTTGTTCCCGTCGGTAACGAGCACGTCGATCAGTTCATCGTCCGGATCGATTGTGATCGCATTGATGCCGGTCGACCGTGGGTTACCGTACGCGGACAACACGGTCTTCTTCACAATCCCGTTCTTGGTGGCGAATACGAGATACTGAGAATCCGAAAAGCCGCGCACCGATTGGAACCCGGCGATTCGCTCCGTGGATCGAACACCGATCAGATTGATGATCGGCCGGCCACGTGCGGCCCGGCCGGATTGGGGAATGTCGTACACCTTGAGCCAATACACCCTGCCGTCGGCCGTGAAGAACAGCACGTAGTCGTGCGTCGACGCCACAAACAGGTGCTCGACCCAGTCATCTTCCTTGGTCCCCATACCGTTCAACCCGCGGCCACCGCGCCGCTGCCGGCGATACGTCGATACGGGTATGCGCTTGATGTATCCGAACCGCGAAATGGTGATGACCATATCTTCTTCGGCGATGAGATCTTCGATCGTGAAATCGCCTTGGTCGGCGACGATCTCCGTGCGACGATTGTCACCAAATTTCTCCGCCGTCTCGGCAAGCTCTTCCTTTAGAATGGCCATGCGCTTCGGCTTCGATGCCAGGATGCCCTTCAGCTTTTTGATGAGCGCGCGAAGCTCTTTCAATTCCGCATCCAACTTGTCGATCTCGAGTGCGGTGAGTCGCGCTAGGCGCATGTTCAGAATTGCTTCGCTCTGCTTTTCCGACAGCTCGAACCGCTTGCGCAATGCGGCGTCCGCCGTCGCCGTGTCTTCCGACTTCCGGATGATCTTGATCACCTCATCGATGTTGTCGACGGCGACCTTGAGGCCTTCGAGGATGTGTTCTCTGGCCTCGGCCTGATCGAGATCGAACTGCGTGCGCCGCGTGATGACCACGTGCCGGTGATCGATGTAATGCCGGAGGATCTCCTTGAGGTTCAGCTCACGGGGTTCGCCGTCGACGAGCGCGAGCATGATCGCACCGAACGTGACCTGCATCTGCGTGCGCTTGTACAACTGGTTGAGGACGACGGACGGATTGACATCTCGCTTCAACTCGATGACCATCCGCATCCCGTCCCTGTCGGATTCGTCGCGCAAATCCGAGATCTCGGTGATCTTCTTGGCCCGAACCAGATCGGCGATCTGCTCCATCAGACGCGATTTGTTGACCTGGAACGGAATCTCCGTAACGACGATCTGCTCCCTGCCACCCTGCTTCTCCTCGACCACTGCCCGCGCACGTACCGAGATACGCCCGCGACCCGTGTCGTAGCACTCGTTGATCCCCTCGCTTCCGTAAATGATCCCGCCGGTGGGAAAATCCGGACCCAAGACGAACTTTCGCAGGTCGGCAATCTCGCACTTCGGGTTGTCGACGAGATAGGCGATGGCCTCGACCACTTCGCCGAGGTTGTGCGGGGGAATGTTGGTGGCCATCCCCACCGCGATGCCGGACGAACCGTTGATGAGGAGGTTGGGAAGTCTCGACGGAAGGACAGTGGGCTCTTGCAACCGATCGTCGAAGTTGGGAGCAAAAACGACGGTATTCTTGTCGATGTCCTGCAGCAGCTGGAGCGCAATCTGCGTCAGCCGCGCTTCGGTGTACCGATAGGCCGCCGCGCTGTCGCCGTCGACCGACCCGAAATTGCCCTGCCCGTCGACCAGCGGGTAGCGGAGCGAGAATTTCTGTACCATACGGACCATCGAGTCGTATACGGCGCTGTCGCCGTGCGGGTGGTACTTACCCAGTACGTCACCGACGACCGTGGCTGATTTCTTGTAGGGGCGGCCGGGAACGAGTCCCAGCTCGTTCATGGCGAACAGAATTCGACGGTGGACCGGTTTCAACCCATCGCGCACATCGGGTAACGCGCGAGACACAATGACGCTCATCGAATAGTCGATGAAAGACTCCCTCATCTCATCTTCGATGAGGCGAGGCAGGATACGCTCGCGCTGTGTTGGTGTGGTCATGCTAGCCTGAGGAATGAGACGCTGGAAAAACCGAGCCCCGTGACCCCCAAAAAATGGTCCCCGAAATTTACCTCAGGCCGGGGTCAAAATCAACGGGTTGCTGGTTCGTAATTCATTGGGGGATAAGAAGTTAGGGAAGGGGCAGCGAGGGGCAGTAGAGGCAGTAGAGGCACGGCGAGGGTGTAGGTGTTTGGGAGGGGCCTGCCCCGGAGAGGCGGGGTGTGCGGTTGGGCTGCCCCTGGGAAAGGGAGATGGGGTTGTGGGGCTGCCCTGGGAAGGGAGGTAGGGTTGTAGGGCTGCCTCGGGAAGGGAGGTGGGGTTGTGGGCCCTCCTACGACACCGCGGGCATGGGCGACGCGGTGATCGTCTCTGCCACAGCGCTCGCCACCCGCCGCTTTTCCGGCCCTTTTTCAAACAGCACGTACAGTGCCGGCGTCACCGTGAGCACGAACAGCGTTGAGCTCAAGAGGCCGCCGATTAGGGCGAAGCCCAGGGCGTTCCAGATATTCGCATCGGCGTAGCCGGAGAACAACACCAACGGTAGCAGCCCCAACACGGTCGTCGCGCTCGTCATCAAAATCGGGCGAACCCGCTCGAGCGTGCCGCGCACCACGGCTTCCATGAGCTGTATGCCGTGGATTCGTCGCAGTTGATTGACGTGATCGACCAAGAGGATCGCGTTGTTAACCACGATGCCTCCCATCATGATCACGCCGATGTACGCCTCACGTGTAAAACTGGCGCCGGTGTAGAAGAATATCAGGAACACTCCGATCAACGCCATCGGCACGGTGAGCAACACACAGATCGGTTGTCGCAGGGACTCGAACAGTGCGGCCGTGACCATGAAGACCAATACCAGCGACACGCCGAGCAGGACGTAAACCTGCGTGCGCTCGTCGTCGGACCAACTCCAGGTCTGTTGTCCTTCGATGCGGTAGCCGTCCGGCAAATCGGTGCTGGCGATCACGGCGTCGCGGTAGCGATCGCCCAGCTTGCGCGGCCCTCGGAATTCGTAGCGAACCGATCGCTGGTATTGCTGGTCTTCTCGTTCGATGACGTTGAGCACGTCGCGCTCGGTGATCACTGCAATGTCGGCGAGCCGCACGTCGCCGTCCGAGGACGTGATCAAGGTCTCTGCCAACTCAAGGACATCGAGGTCGCGGTATCCCTCCATCTTTACTTCAAAGCCCAGCTCCTCACCACCTATACGAATCTGTCCAGGGCTGGTTCGCCCTCCGACCGCTGCACGAACCTGACTGACCACCTCTCTGACTGTGAGTTCGTGCATGGCCAAACGCTCGCGATCTAGTTGCACGACCACTTCGCTGGCTTTTTCGCTGCCCCACCACCGGCCTCCGGCATTCGTATCGACCTCCCGGACACGGGAGAACCGTTCGAGGCGAAGCTTCATATCTTCTGAGATTTCACGTACACGCTCGTAGTTATAGCCAAAAATGCGAATCGTATAGTTTGGCGGACTGCCGCCGCCGCCGTAGAAAGACGGACCAAATCCGTACACTCGCACGTCGACGCCACCGAACTGATAGCTATACGCCACCATCTGCTCTTTAATGGCAACCGGTATTTGCGTCTGTTCGATACTTTCGGGGAATGTGACGCGGATATTCGCCCGCTGCTCGTAGACTTGGGTGACGAACTTCTCTATCTCGGGAGTCTCGAGTAACTTTGCTTCGAAGAACCGCGCCAATGCATCCGTACGTTCCAACTCCTGACCTCGGGGGAGTGAGATGCGGATGTCAATGTACGAAGCCCCGCTGAAGAAACCACCCCAAATGATCCCGCGCGTGACGTACTTGTCGAACAAGTGCCAAGATCCGTAGAACGCACTCAGCGCAATAACGACCGTAAACCACGGGTGCCTCGTGGTCAGCCCGACCATACTGCCGTACGCGCGGACGTAGATCGGCTGGCGGGCTGCCGCTCCATCGGGGTCGGCCGAGATCCCGCCTAGAATCCGGGCGGCCAACGACGGAATGAACGTAAAGGCCACGAACAGGCTGGCCAGTAGGCTCATGCCGACCACAACCGCCAACGGCACGTAAAAAATGCGCAACTCGCCTTGCAAATACACAAACGGAATGAACACGATGAGCGTTGTGAGCGTCGCAGCGAGAATGGGTAGCACTACCTCACGCGCGCCCTTGAAGGCAGCAACTTCCGGATCGTCGCCCGCGCGTTTCCGCCGGTACACGTTTTCCAACACCACGATGGCGTTGTCCACGATCAGCCCGAAGCCCATGGCCAATCCCATGAGCGTGAGCACGTTGAGCGTGTAACCGCTGAAGTAGATGAGGTTCAGCGCAATCAGAACGGAAAAAACAATCGTCGCGAAGATGATCGCCGCGGAGCGGAACGACTGGAGGAAAAGCAACAGTACGGAGAAAATCACCAATGCCGCCACAATGGCGCGCTCGCGCAGATCAGTGAGTTGCGTCTTGATCTCCTCACTTTCGTCGTCGTCGAGAATCAAGCGCGTCCCCGGAGGGTGCATCTGCTCGATGCCCGCGAGTCGCGCTTTTACGCGGTCGGCCACCTCAACACTGTTCGTGGCGTGCTCCTTTATCACTCTGAATTGAACGGCGGGCATGCCGTCGACGCGGTAGTGAAACGTGTAATCCTCGTAGGTGTCCCGTACCGTAGCGATATCGGAGAGCCGAACGAGTCGTCCTCGATCGCTCAAGACGATGAGGTTGCGAACCTCATCAATCGTCTCGGCCCGCTGGCGAATGGACAGCGTCCGCAGCATCCCCCCGTCGAACACGGCACCGGCCTCCGACACCTGTTCGATCTCCAGGACTCGCTGGCGCACTATGGCGGCCGTCAAGCCCAATGCGCGTAGCTCGTTCTGATCGAACTCCAACTCCAGCAGGCGATCTCTGCCACCAAAAGCGTCTACGGTCGCAACACCCTCTACTTGTAGAACCTCCGGGGCTACCACGTCGTCGAGGTGGGCGCGAAGTGCTTCCAACGTAAAAGGTGCGGTAAGGGTGTAAGTGAGCAGCGGACTGTATTGGTCGTCGAATTCTTCGGGGATATACGGTTGAACCTCCGGACCGTCGACCCCGACCGGCAGCTCCTCCGCGAGAACAGCGAGCCGTTCGGATAACTCCAGGCGTGCGAAATCCATGTCGGTATCGCGGTCGAACTCCACCGTGATTTGCGCAACACCCATGCCCTGTCGTTCTTCCGACCGAGACCGAATCTTGTCTACACCGCGCACCTGTTGAATGACCGCTTCGAGTGGTGACGTGACGAAGGCTTCGGTCGCCTCGGGAGAAGCTCCCCGCCAGCGGGCGGTCACGGTCAGCTGAGGCAAAGCGGTTTCGGGCATCAACTCGATCGGAATGTTGCGCCACGCCGCATAACCGAGCAGCGCCACCGCGATGTATCCCATCGAGACGGCTACCGGACGTTTGATCGCCAGCTTGATCATGGTTTCCCCTCCGCCGGAGTCGGCGTTCCACGAACCGTTTCGGACGAACTCCCTGCCTCCCCTGCCTCCCCTGCACTCATATCCCCATGCCGACCATGGCGCGGAATTTCACCCGGCCCTCTTCAATGAGGTCGTAGGCCACCGGCACGACCACGAGTGTTAGCGCGGTAGCGCTAATCAGCCCACCGATCACCGCGACCGCCAACGGAGCGCGAAGGTCGGACCCGCGACCCAGCCCCAACGCCATCGGCAGCAACCCGAGTACGGTGGTCACGGTCGTCATCACGATGGGACGCAAACGCACGCGCCCGGCCTCGAGTATTGCGTCGCGCAGTGCATTGCCTTGCGCACGCAACCGGTTGATGAAGTCCACCTTGACGATGGCGTCGTTCACCACAATGCCAACCAGAATCACCATGCCGATCAAACTCATCGTGTTGAGGCCGGCGCCTACAATCCAGAGCGAGACGGCGGCACCGATCGTAGCCAGCGGAACACTCAGCAGAATGGTGAAGGGGTGGACAAAGGACTCGAACTGCGCCGCCAGAATCATGTATACGAGGATCAACGCCAATCCGAAGGCAAACGCCAGATCGCGGAAGCTTTGAGCTCGCTCCTCGTTCTCGCCACCGATGTCCCAGCGCAATCCGCGCGGTGGTGGATTCGCCGCAACCGCAGCCATCATGTCGTTCAACGCCCCGTCCAATCCGCCCGACGCAACGTCGGCGTACACGGAGACTATGCGAGACTGATCCAAACGCCGCACTTCCGCCGGCCCTACCGTCTCGCGCATCTCGATGAGTTCGCGAAGTGGTACGCCGTTCAACTCCAACCTATTGAGCGTCGCGAGAGAACGCCGGTCTGCTTCGGGCAACCGCACCAGGATCGGGATCTTTTGATCGAAGTCGACGAACTCGGTGGGAGACTCCCCGCGCATGAAGCGTTCCACCGTCTGAACGATCTCCCCCGGCTTGATGTTGTACGCCGCAGCCCGCTCGCGATTTACCTCGATCAGAATCTCGGGCTGCCCTTGCTCCGTCGAGAGCCGAACATTGGTCAACGTTGGCACATCGGCAAGTTGTTGGCTCAGCTGCTGTGCGTAGAGGAAGGATTCGTCGATGTCGTCTCCGCGCACCCGTACGGCGAGATCGGCTTCACCACCACCCAGCAACCTTCCCAGCGCGGTGGCCTGGCCTGTTTCCACCGCAAGGGTGCGAGGTGGAAACGACGCGATCATCTCCTTCAAAGCGGCCAGGGTGACCGCAGTCTTGGCGCCCTCCTCGAGCCGCACGTCGATGACCGCCGTGTTGAGACCGCTTTCTTCCTCTTCGATGCCCGCGATCGCTTCCTGCCTGCCCACCCGTGTAAATGCAGCTTCCACGCCTGGGGCATCGAGGAACGCCCGTTCGAGTCGAGCGGCAATTCTGGCGGTCTCTTCGATGGGTGTGCCGCGCTCGAGGGTGAGTCGCGCCTGAAACGAACCCTGATCGACGTCCGGAAGTACACCGCGATCTAGTGTCCATCCCAAAGCCACACCGCTACTGAGGATGATCACACAGACAGCGACGACGCGCGCGCGATGGTCGAGCGCAGATTCGAGAACACCGTGATACCACTCGGCAAAGGCGTCGAATGCTCGGTCGAACGTGTTCAAGAAAGGAGTGGCTAAGAAGAGAATGAAGGCGGATAGAGCGCGAAGACCGTTGCTGGCGGTGTTCTTGATTGCCCTTCCCAACTGCATAATCGCGTTTTTGATCCCGCGCCCCATTTTCTTCGCCCACCGTAGCCGACCGGTAATCGCCGCGTAATCGTCGACGACGGGTGCCGACGATCCATCGCCCCCCCATCGCGCCGCCATCGTGGGCAACAACGTCAACGCCACCACCAAGCTGGCGATCAGTGCGAAGGCTACGGCGAACGAGAGTGCACCAAACAGCTGTCCGGCCACCCCCTGGACGTAGATAATCGGGCCGAACACGCTGATGGTCGTCAGCGTCGATGCCGCAATCGCACCTTGAACTTCCTCCGCACCTATCGCAGCGGCGGCCATTGGAGACTTGCCCAGCTCTCGGTGTCGGAAGATGTTTTCCAGCACGACGATAGAGTTGTCCACCAGCATGCCAACGCCCAATGCCAGCCCGCCGAGGCTCATGATGTTGAGCGACACGCCGGCAAGGTCCAACAACGAGAACGACGCCACGACCGAAATCGGAATCGCAAGAGCGATCGCAACGGGGTATCGCGCGTCGCGCAGGAAAAAGAACAGCACCAAGAAAGCCAGCACGCCTCCGATCAGGAGTGCCTGCACGACGCTGGCGATCGCGTCCGAAATGAAACCGGCCTGGCTGGTCGCGACGTCGAGTTGGGTTTCGGGATACTCGACACGCAGCTGATTCAATACCTCGTCGACCCTGCCCGCTACGCGCACGGTGTTGGCGCCGGACTCTTTGAACAGAAGCAAACCAACCGCGGGGCGCCCGTTGTAACGGGCGATGGACTCTCGATCTTTGAACCCGTCGGTCACGGTGGCGACATCCCGGAGTCGCACCACGCCACTTACGCTGGTCGTGTCACCGCGGGTCAACGGCACTGCGCCAATTTCCTCGATGTCCTGAAATTCACCGATCGTGCGCAATGCGTACCGAGTTCGACCCCGACGAATCGTGCCGCCCGGTGCGCTCTCGTTGGCTGCGTCGATTGCGGTGATGACTTGATCGATCCCGATCCGATAGGCTTGGAGCAAAGCGGGATTGACCTCGACGTGGATCTCCCGCTCCAATCCACCCACCACTGCCGCCTGCGCGATGCCGTCGATCTGCTCCAGCCGGCGTTTGAAGACCTCCTGCGCGAGCTCCTTCAGCGCCCACAAGTTTTCACCACCCGACACACTGATCGTGATGATGGGCTCTGAGGTCGGATCGGTACGCAGAACGACAGGTCGATCAGACTGTTCCGGAAGTTGGTCGCGCAGATTGTCCAGCTGCTCGCGGACGTTGAGCACCGCAAAATCCATGTTGGTGCCCCACGCGAACCGCAGCATGACCAGCGAAACACCTTCGCGCGACACACTCTCGACTTTTTCTACTCCCGGAACCGAGCTGACGCGCTGCTCGATCCGTTCCGTCACGAAGCGTTCGACTTCGCGTGGCGCAACATCCGGGTAACTCGTGTATACGACGAGACGCGGATACGAAATGTCGGGCAGCAGATCGATCGGCAAGCGTTGGAAGGAGATAACGCCCAGAAGCGCGATGGCGAAGAACAACATCGTCACCGCGACGGGACGTTTGATCGAACCGCTGGAAAGTGACATTCAGCGTTCCTATTGCGGCACGACGATCGGCTCGCCGACCCGCGCTTCGAGATTCACCAAAGCGATCGCAAAATTGTATTCGGCGTCTACCAAGGCCCGCTCGTCAATGGCGGCGCTGGCGTTGATTTGCTGAAGCGAAATGAACGGCATGCTCGCCGAGCCAATGCGAAACTGCTCGCGCGCCAACTCCACCTGCCGCCGGCTGAGGTCCGTGGCGCGGCGCTGGATCAACAAGCCGTCGTATGCGCTCCGGAGTCGTATGAACGCCGCACGCACTTCCTGCTCGACTTGCAACGTTCTCTCCCGATACGTTTCCTCGGCACGGCGCGCGGTGGCATCCGCCTGGACGATGTCGTCTAAACGTTGAAAACCGCTGAAAATGGGGAAGCTGAAGTTGACACCAAAGCCGAATCCGTAGTTGCGAGGATTCAGCTGCCCGAAGGCGGAGTAATCTCGTTCCTGCAGCGAACGCGAGTATCCACCTTGCACACTAACCGTAGGAAGCCACTGCCCTCGTTGTGCTCCGGCCCGCTGACTGGCTGCTGCGGCTTGGGCATCGGCCTGCGTGACTGTCGGGCTGATTTCCAACGACCTATCCACCAGCAGCTCCGCGTCCAGCCCGGACGGGTCGAACGGCTCCGCCAAGCTCCCCACCGACTCGAAGTCAAGGGACTCATCCAAGATTCCGAGCTGTTGAAGCACGGCCAGTCGCGCGATGCCTGCCTCACCGCGCGCCTGCTCCAGGGCCTGTTCCTGCCGCGCTACATCGACCCGCGCGCCGAGCACGTCTACCTGGTCGGTGCTGCCCACCCGAAAAAGTCGCTCGTTCGCAGAGAGCCGGTCTTGAGCCGACGCCAGCAAGTCCTGTTCGACTGCAATCAAGCGCTGCCGGCGAATGGCTTGGTAGAACCGTGTCTTCACTTCCGCGTCGACCAGGATACCAACGCCTCGAACGCCCTCGTCTGCAGCGTCAAGGTCGTAACGCGCAGCCCGCAGCTGCTTGACGTTCCGCAAGCCGTCGAAGAGGGTCACACTGGCTTGAATGTTCTGCGAGGCTGAGCTACTCAAGAACGTGACCGGCTCCGGCAAATTCACCGGCCGTCCGAAATCATCGGTGCCCGTCACTGTCGTCTG
Organism: uncultured Gemmatimonadaceae bacterium; assembly: GCA_964388145.1. Lineage (GTDB taxonomy): Bacteria > Gemmatimonadota > Gemmatimonadetes > Gemmatimonadales > GWC2-71-9 > B3T1B10. The sequence continues at coordinate 59,096 of CAYLZR010000001.1, forward strand.
GCGGTTGCCGTTCCAGTTCATGCTGGCCGTAATGCTCGGCAAGAATGTACCGTACCCCCGCCGCAGGCTCGAGCCGCGCGCGTTCCGGTCAACAACCGCGCGCCGATACTCGGGGTTTCGGTCTCTCGCAATCTCGAGTGCGTCGGCTAGCGACATCTTGGGCAGGCCGCCCTGTGCGAACAACGGACTCGCAACGCAGGCCAGGAGGCCGGCCAGAATGATTCTCGTCTTCATGTGAATTGTCCCTTCAGCGCTAACGCGGCCGGCCGCCTGCTGCGCGGCGCGGGTTTTCGTCGAGCCGGACCACGGCGTCGTGAATCAACGTGTTGTGCCCGTCGATCAGCACGATCTGACCGGGCTCTAGCATCTCGGTATCGGGATTGTCGACGATCTCGACGAGCGAATCGTTCTCCAGGCCCGTGGTCACGTAATTCCACTTGGCCAACCCTCTGTTTTCATCGCCCTCGTAGACGAAAACCATTGTGCGTCGGTCGCGCTCCAACACCGCGCTCTTCGGTACGAGAATCCGGTCTGGAAAGCGTCGCGCCTCGAGGGAGACCCGAGCGTACATGCCGGGGAGGATGCGGCCGTCGGGGTTGGGCAGTCGAACGGTCACGCGCGCGGTGCGTGAATCCGTGTCGATGACGGGATTGATCGTCTCGATGTGCCCCACGAACGTCTCGCCTGGGAATGCCGCGAACGTGACCTGTGCGACGCGGCCAGCCGCGAGGAGACCCACTTCCGCCTCGAGCACCTGGACCTCGACCTTGATAGGGTCGATGTCCACGACGGTCATCAACTCGTCGCCCACGCGCACCCGGTGACCTTGGCTGACCAGGAGATTTGCGACGCGGCCGCTGAACGGCGCACCAACTCGGGCCCGAGTTAGCTGCAGCTGCGCCTGCTCGACCGCTACCTGGGCGCGATCCAAGCCGGACTGAGCCCTGGCCACAAGTTCCCGTTCCGCCCGAACGTCGGGATCTTCGATCTGATCGTCGAACAGCGTCCGCTGGCGATAGTCCGCCTCGGCTTGAGCCAAACCCGCTTCGGCGTCGCGAACCAGCAGCGCCAGGTCCACTGTGTCCAACGCCACAAGCAATTGGCCAAGCCGCACAAATTGGTTTTCCCGAACCGGAATTCGTTGGGCCGTGCCCTCGACGCGAGACAGCACCTTGCTCTCGAGGCTGGCCGCCGCCTCACCGGCTGCGGTCACGGAAACCACGAGCGTATCCCGCACCACCGCTACGCCACCCACCGGGATGGCGACGTCGGTGCCAAACGTGCTCGTCGCTGATACCTGGGGTAGATCGCCCCGATCCTCACCCCCTGCGTCGTCTGTACTGCCGCGGATTCGGAGGTAGATCCCCGAACCCAAAAGCAGTACTACCGCAAACGCGAGAGAGGGACCAAAGAATCTTCTAGCAGCACTCATAAGCCGAACTCATGGATTGGGACGGCGACCACGAAGGTCGAAGGTTCTCTAAGGATTCTCTAAAGAAAAGGTTTTTATATGCCAGTCAAATACCCTGCAGCCCAACGGTTGGATTCGCGGCGCAGCCGGAGCAATCACACCAGTAGATGCCTCTGGTCCCAGAAAGGTTGCGAGCGGCCGGTTCCCCACCGCACCGCCCCGGGGGGCAGACCTATGGGGCGGCCCGAATGTTCGCCGGGAACGGCGTATTACTATCTACGTAATAAATAATATGAAGAACGGTTTCCCACGTTTCCAATCGGCTTTGGCGACGATTTGCTGAGTCGACGCATCTCACTGGCATCTACCGATCACCTCCACGGAGAACGTGCACCGATGCACTCAACAAGCTTCAGGTCGATCCTCGGTGCGGCCGGTCTCGCGGTCGCTATCATCACGCCGATTCCCGGCGCGAGCCAGGTTCAGGTCCAACGGCTCGACAGAGCGGAGGCCACTTTTCCCGAGCCGTTCACCAGGGTGGCGGGCCTGCGGGAACTCAGCGACGGACGCATCCTCATTGCGGACCGTACCGAAAAACACGTGAGCTTCATCGACTTTGCGACCGGCTCGATTCGCCAAATCGGTCGAATTGGTGGGGGGCCCGGCGAGTACGAGTCACCCGGCGGCCTGGTGGCGTTGCCGGACGACTACACGTTGCTCATCGATATGGCCAACCTGCGTCTTACCCGGATTGCTCCAGACGGCAGGCTCGACATGGAGAGCTGGCCCATGATGAGTCCGACCGGGTTCATTCGACCCTCGGCGGCGGACGCTCAGGGACGGCTGTTTTACTCGGCCAGCGGCGGGATGAGGATCGCAGTCGGTGGCGGCGGTGCTTCGACGCCGCCCGACTCGCTCCCCATCATACGATGGGATCCGGCCACCGACATCACGGACACCGTGGGGATGTTCTACTCACCGTCAGCCACGAATCGAGGCGGTGGGAATATCAGCTTCAGCTCGGGCCGGTCGGGCCGAATCTCTCTGGCCGGATTCCGGCAGCAGCCGTTCTCGCCCAGGGATGCCTGGGCCGCATTGCCAGGCGGCGGCGTTGCGGTGGCGCGGGCGACGGCGTATCGGATGGATTGGTATCGAAACGGTGTATCCACTGCCGGTCCGACGATCGAATACGAGCCGATTCGTATCAACCAGGCCGAGAAAGAAGCCTGGGCCGACGGGCAAGCAAACCAAACCGCGACATTCGTGGCGATCGGTGGCGGTGGCGGCGGAGGCGGTGGCGGCGGGACGTTTCAGGTGCCGCGTCCCGATCTCGACGAGATCGACTTCCCCGATTACAAACCGCCGTTCCCCGTCGGCGGAGTTCGTGCCACACCAGATGGACAAATCTGGGTTCAGCGTTACCAGCGGCACAACGAAGATCGCGCTCTCTTCGACGTTTTCGGCGACCGGGGCGAGTTGGTCAAGCAAGTGCGACTCCCTGCAGGCCGCCGGCTCGTCGGGTTTGGCGACGGTGTGCTGTACGCGGTGATGACGGACGAGGACGACTTGCAGTGGTTGGAGCGGTATAGGAGATGAGAAGAAGAGAATATCCAATATCCAATATCCAATATCCAATATCCAATATTGAATATTGAATATTGAATATTGGTTAAT
>CAYLZR010000002.1:0-26580 GCA_964388145.1 uncultured Gemmatimonadaceae bacterium
TGCCCGAAGTCTGCGATACCGAACTGCAATTCCTGCAAGACGCACTCGGCGCTCGGGTGGAGCGTCGCACACACATCATGGCTGGATGCAATTCCTGCGAGTACTCCATCGACTTCGGTGGTGGACCTGGAAGCAGAGCCTGAGGGAGTGACCGTGATCGAGACGCAAGTAAACCAACCCTACAAGTACGGATGGGTGACGGACATCGACGCCGACACCATACCGCAAGGGTTGAACGAAGACATCGTCCGTATGATTTCGGAAAAGAAGCAGGAACCCGAATTCATGTTGGCGTGGCGGCTCAAGGCCTATCGCCATTGGCTCGAGATGGTCGAGCCCACGTGGCCGAATGTCACCTATCCACCGATCGACTATCAGGCGATTACCTACTACTCCGCCCCGAAGTCGAAGAAAAAGCTCGAAAGCCTCGATGAGGTCGACCCGGAGGTACTCCGGACGTTTGAAAAACTCGGCATACCGTTACTGGAGCAGAAAATGCTTTCGGGCGTTGCGGTGGACGCCGTGTTCGATAGCGTTTCGGTGGCGACGACATTCAAGGATACGCTTGCCGAGTACGGAGTCATTTTCTGCCCGTTCTCAGAGGCGGTGCGCGACCATCCCGAGCTGATCGAAAAGTACCTTGGATCGGTTGTGCCATACAACGACAATTTCTTCGCCGCACTCAATTCCGCGGTCTTCTCGGACGGCTCGTTCTGTTACATACCGAAGGGCGTGCGCTGTCCACTGGAGCTGTCTACCTATTTTCGCATGAATGCGGCTGGAACTGGGCAGTTCGAGCGGACGCTGATCATAGCGGACGAGGGTGCCTACGTCAGCTACCTAGAAGGTTGCTCGGCCCCGATGCGTGACGAAAACCAGCTTCACGCTGCGGTGGTCGAGCTGGTGACGTTCGAGAAGGCGCAGATCAAGTACTCGACCGTGCAGAATTGGTATCCCGGCGACAAAGATGGGAAGGGCGGCATTTTCAATTTTGTCACCAAGCGTGGTAAGTGCGTCGGACACAACTCCAAGATCTCGTGGACGCAGGTCGAGACGGGCTCTGCGATCACTTGGAAGTATCCCAGCTGCATTCTCCAAGGTGACAACACCGTCGGTGAGTTCTATTCGGTCGCGGTGACCAACAATCACCAGCAGGCGGACACCGGCACGAAGATGATTCACATCGGCAAGAACACCCGCAGCACCATCATCTCGAAGGGCATCTCCGCAGGCAAGAGCCAGAACACGTACCGGGGGCAGGTGAAGATCATGAAGGGCGCCCACAACGCCCGGAACTATTCCCAGTGCGACTCGATGTTGATCGGCGACCAATGCGGGGCCCACACGTTCCCGTACATCGACGTGCGCAATAGCTCGGCGATCATGGAGCACGAGGCGACCACGTCCAAGGTAGGCGAGGATCAAATATTCTATTGCCAGCAGCGTGGGCTGGACGCCGAAGACGCGGTGTCGATGATCGTCAACGGATTCTGCAAAGAAGTATTTCGCGAATTGCCAATGGAGTTTGCCGTAGAAGCGCAAAAACTCCTCGGCATCAGTCTGGAAGGAAGCGTCGGTTAGAAACGCTGTGCTGCTGACAAGCCCTTGGGAGCCAATTGAAGATGTTAGAGATAAAGAATCTGCATGCGACCGCCGAAGGTCAGGAAATCCTTCACGGCATCGATCTGACGGTAAACGCCGGCGAAGTTCATGCCATCATGGGCCCGAACGGTTCGGGTAAGAGCACGCTCGCCCAGGTACTCGCGGGGCACCCGGCCTACGAGGTGACCCAGGGCAGTGTGACGTACATGGGCAAGGATCTCCTCGAGATGGCGCCCGAGGAAAGGGCCTGGGAGGGCGTATTTCTGGCTTTCCAGTACCCGGTCGCCATTCGAGGCATCACCAATGCCTACTTCCTGCGGTCTGCGGTGAACTCGATCAGAAAGCAGCGCGGCGAAGAGGAGCTCGACGTACTGGACTTCATGGAAGTCCTGGAAGAAAAGCTCGAGGTGATTGGGTGGGACGACAGCCTGATGAATCGTCCCGTGAACGACGGTTTTTCCGGCGGGGAAAAGAAGCGGAACGAAATCCTCCAAATGGCTGTCTTGGAACCCAGGCTCGCGGTTCTGGATGAAACCGATTCCGGGTTGGACATCGACGCGTTGAAGATCGTGGCCGACGCGGTGAATAAGCTGCGTCGCCCCGACAACGCGACCTTGGTCATCACGCACTACCAGCGTCTCCTCGACTACATCATCCCGGATCACGTGCATGTACTGGCCAACGGACGCATTGTGAAATCGGGCGGCAAGGAGCTGGCGCTCGAGCTCGAGGAAAAGGGTTACGACTGGTTGCGACCCGAGGCTGCATAACCGATGACCGGCATCCAACAGGCAGACACCGGGCAGATGCTCGGTCAGTTCGAAGCATTCGTCTCTAACGGAGCATCGTCGGCGCCGGCGTGGCTCAGAAGTAGGCGAGAAGAGGCCATCCAGCGGTTTGTAGAGCTCGGGTTTCCCACCACGAAACAGGAGAACTGGCGGTTCACGAGCGTCAGGCCCATTACGGAACAAGCCTTCACGCTGTCGGCCGACACCCACACGTTGGCTCCGGAACAACTCGAGCCGTTCTTTCTTCCTATTGCAGGCGGGATCAGACTCGTCTTTGTGAACGGCGCGTTTGTGGAGCGGCTCTCCTCGATTCCGGAGCTGGCCGACGGAGTTGTGATCCGCCCCTTGGCGGCTGCGCTCGACGAGCATGGCGAATTCATACAACAGCACCTCGGCAAGTACGCCCCAATTGATGACAATCCGTTTGCTGCTCTCAACACCGCGTTCGCGACCGACGGCCTTTTTGTACATGTACCAGCCGATACCAAACTGGACGATCCGCTCGAGGTCGTGTACTTCACGACGGGTGGTGACCAGCCGACGATGTCTTATCCGAGGAACCTGGTCGTCGTCGAGCGGGGTGGTGCGATTCGTTTGATCGAGACGTACGGTGGAGTGTCCGGGCGGCCCTATCTGACGAACGCCGTCACCGAGATCGTAGTGGCAGACAACGCGCGAGCGGATTGTTATCGGATTCAGCGCGAGGGCAATCAAGCATACCATGTAGCCACCACGCATTCCCGGCAGGCTCGGGACAGTGAGTATTCTCTGACACCGATCGTGTTCGGCGCGGCTCTTTCACGGCACGACATCTGGATGGCGCTGGATGGAGAGGGTGGAGAGGGAACCCTGAACGGCCTCTATCTCGCGGACGAGCGACAGCACATAGATCACAGCACGGTCATAGAGCACGCCGTGCCCAACTGTGACAGCCACGAGTACTTCAACGGCATTCTTGCGGGCCAATCCCGCGCGGTTTTCAACGGTCGGATAATCGTCCGGCGCGGGGCTCAAAAGACTGACTCCAAGCAGACGAACAACAACCTGTTGCTCTCGGAAAACGCGAGAGCACACAGCCAGCCGCAACTCGAGATCTATGCCGACGATGTGCGATGCACGCACGGCGCGACCTTGGGGCCACTGGATGACAGCGCGCTGTTCTACCTTCGGACCCGGGGAATGTCCGCAGAGAATGCTCGCAGCCTGCTCACATACGGGTTCGGCGTCGAGATTCTCAATCGGGTGAAGATCCCCGAGGTCAGGGAACAGATTGATTCCCTCGTGAAGGCGCGACTCGCCGCTGTGGAGCGCGGGCGCGGGAGGGGGTGAGCGTGCCACCGCTTCTCACGAAGGATGAGCCTTCGTCTTTGACCGGTTTCGACGTCGAGCAGGTCCGGCGCGATTTTCCCATTCTCCATCGCACGGTCAACGACAAGCCGCTGGTGTATCTCGATAACGCCGCGACGGCGCAAAAGCCGCAGCCGGTTATCGACGCAATCAATCGATTCTATTCTCAAGAGAACGCCAACATTCATCGGGGCGTCCACTACCTGAGCGAGCACGCCACCGCTGCGTACGAGGAAGTCAGAGAGAAGGCACGAGGGTTTCTCGGAGCCGGCGAAGTGCGAGAGGTGGTGTTCGTTCGCGGAACCACCGATGCGATCAATCTGGTGGCGTCGGGATATCTCCGTCCTCGCCTCAAAGAGGGTGACGAGGTCCTGGTGTCGCAGATGGAACATCACTCGAACATTGTCCCTTGGCAGCTGGTGTGCGAAGAGCGTGGGGCCAAGGTAAAGATGATACCGATGTCGGAGACCGGCGAACTTGTTCTCGACGACCTCGACCGACTACTGAACGAACGGACGCGTCTCCTTGCCGTTGGCCATGTGTCGAACGCGCTGGGTACCGTGAATCCGATCCGGCAACTGGTAGACGCGGCGCACGCGTGCGATGTGCCGGTGCTGGTGGATGGTGCTCAGGCGGCCCCGCACATGCCGATCGATGTGACCGCGCTCGGTTGTGACTTCTACTGTCTATCGGGTCACAAGATGTTCGGGCCCACCGGTATCGGCCTGCTCTATGGACGGGCGGAGCTGCTCGAGGCCATGAGTCCCTATCAGGGAGGGGGCGACATGATTCGCGCGGTGAGTTTTGAGGGTACGACCTTCGCGCCGATTCCGTCGAAGTTTGAAGCGGGAACGCCGAATGTGGCCGGGGCAGTTGGTCTCGGAGCGACCATTGATTACCTGGCGTCACTCGATTGGGACGCTTTGACGACCTATGAAGACGACGTGTTGCGGTACGCAATCGAGTCGATTGGCTCGGTACCCGGCGTAAGACTATTCGGAACCGCCAAATCTCGGACTGCCGTGGTGTCGTTCCTCGTGGAGGGTGTGCATGCGCACGACGTTGGCACGATCGTTGACCAAGACGGTGTGGCCATTCGGACGGGACACCACTGCGCCCAGCCCGTTATGGATTTCTATGGCGTCACGGCAACCGCGCGCGCATCTTTTGCGTTGTACAACACAAAGGACGAGGTCGATACGTTGGTGACCGCCCTGCATCGAGTTGGCGAGGTGTTCGGCTGATGTCAGACCTGAGAGAGCTATACCAGCAGATCATTCTGGACCACAATCGGGCGCCACGCAATTTCAGGGAAGTCGATGACGCCACCGGCATAGCGAACGGAGACAACCCCCTCTGCGGCGACAAGCTCAAACTCTACCTGAGAGTGAAGGACGATGTCATCGAGGACATCGGATTCCAGGGTTCAGGATGCGCTATCTCGAAGGCATCCGCTTCTCTGATGACGTGGTCGGTGAAAGGCAAAACGGTCCAGAAGGCCGAGGAATTATTCGCTGACTTCCATAGCATGATCACAGGCAAGGATGTCATCACCGATCACAAGCAGCTGGGCAAGCTCGCCGCCTTCTCAGGAGTACGAGAGTTCCCGGCGAGAGTGAAGTGTGCCACGCTGTCGTGGCACACGTTGCGGGCTGCGCTACGTGACCCGGTGTCCACGGTGTCAACCGAGTAATCTCCACATTCACGTTAACCAGACCAACCGAGCCAATGGAATTCCAACGGGTCGCTGAAGAGAAGAACCTAGGCGAGAATCAGCTCTTGTCGGTTGAACTCGGCAGCGGTGAGCGCGTGTGCCTTGTCCGAGTTAATGGAGAGGTATTTGCGATCACCGACCGGTGCACGCACGCAGAGTATCCCCTCTCTGACGGTGAAGTTGGGCCGGATTACCATCTCGAGTGTGCGCTTCACGGAGCGGTGTTCGACGTGCGGGACGGAAGCGTGCAGTCCCCACCGGCGGAAGAGGCGGTGAAGACTTACGAGGTCAAAGTAGAAGGTGGAGAGATCTGGGTGCGAGCGGAGTAAGCAAGTCGTTCAGATCATCGTTCGGCGACAGTGATCCGCGATATCGCTGATCTCTTTTGTTGGTAGCGATCCTACCAGGGCGCGAGTCCCGCCGCCTTGCTTCCACATGACGATCTGGTAGCCGCGAGAGGACCAAGCGACCAGCGTGTCCCCTTGTTCGACGAGCATGTCCAACACGTTCCCCTCCGGCACCATCAGGTACGTCAGGTCCTGCCCCCCGATTTCATACTCGACAGCTACGCCCTGAACACCCCCTAGGTATGCCAAGCGCCCGCCCCTGAGGTTGGCGGCGGGGATGTTGGGCACGTCAACGGTGTAGTTCACTTGCGACTCGAACCACGATTTGAGCGAAGCCGGTTGATCAGTTTTCATGACGCCGGCGCCCGTGACCTGATTCAGCGCGATATCGACCCACGATTCTGCTTGCTGCGGCGCCGGTGGGGTGGTCGGCACCGCCAGCCAGAGGGCCAGGGCCGCCGCCGCCGACAAAAACGCACCACCCGTGGCTGCCGCAATCAGATCCCATCGAATACCGCGGCGCTTTTCTGCGAAGTGCTCTCCGGCGATGGCGGCAAAAACCCGATCTCTGAGGTGCTGGGGAGCGCGCTGGGTGTCTGCGATCTGACGCAAACGAGCCACCAAGCGCAGGTCGATCGCGCTCAGGTCCCTTTGATCGTTGTCGTCTTTGTCGAGTTTCATGGCTGTCCGGGGTTCTTTAAGATCTAACCTCTAACCAACGCCGCTGAGAAAACCGGTTGACAAATCCTCAGACGGCCGATCCCCCCCCCCCCCACATTCTGGCCAACCGGTTTCTAACCTGAAAAGTTCCGTGCGAATCCTCGAAAAGGCCGATCGACGGCCCTGGACTAGGAAACGGTCAGGGGGCCAGCGGAGTTCCACGGGATCCCTCCAGGCAGAGTTCTCCTGGCACAGATGGGTTCGATTCCCGATCTCGGACCACGATCTGGGCTCGGATCAATAGTTGCTTGTGCAACTACTAACGAGTTTTCGTGCTGAGGCACCGTCCGTGTCTCGGAGCGGGGAAATCGTGCTACTTTTGACGACTGCCATAGTGAGTTAACCGAGGATCTTGCTGTGATTGCTGGGCATTTTGACGTAATCGTCGTAGGAGGAGGGCACGCAGGCACCGAGGCGGCGACCGCGGCGGCTCGGATGGGCGCTCAGGTTCTGCTCGTCACCTCCGTGCTCGAGACGATCGGTCAAATGTCGTGTAATCCGGCGATTGGCGGCGTGGCCAAGGGTACCGTGGTGCGGGAAGTTGACGCATTTGGCGGTGTCATGGGGAGGGCGGCCGATCTGGCGACGATCCAGTTTCGAATGCTCAATCGGTCGAAAGGGCCGGCGGTGTGGTCCCCCCGGGCGCAATGCGATCGCGGCCTGTATCGGCGGGCCGTCCGATCGCTGCTGGAGCGGCAGGAAACGCTACACATCGCCCAGGGTACGGTCGCTTCGCTGTCCATTGCCGGAAGCTGCGTGACGGGTGTGGTGACACAGGATGGTCGCATTTTCCAGGGCCAGTGTGTGGTCATCACCGCTGGAACCTTTCTGCGCGGGCGGATCCATATCGGGCTCGATACTCGGATTGCGGCGGGGCGGGCGGGAGACGCAGCGGTGGTGGATATTGCCGAGCAGCTGGAGGCTTTGGGTCTCCAGGTTGAGCGGTTCAAGACGGGGACCCCACCCCGGGTGGACGGCCGATCGGTGGATTTCTCACGGCTCGAGCGGCAAGACGGCGATTCCGATTCGTACCGGTTCGGTCAATTTGTTCGAGAGGCTCGCCCTCGTCAGGTTCCGTGTTGGATAACGTCGGCCGGAGAGGATGTGAAAGCCATCGTTCGCGATCGGATCGGGGAGTCGGCGTTGTATGGTGGTGCCCTGGCAGGAAAGGGTCCCCGATACTGCCCCTCGATTGAAGACAAGATCGTCAAGTTCCCTGACGCGGAGCAGCATCAGATCTTCCTCGAGCCAGAGGGGCTGGACACGTCGGAACTGTACGTGAACGGACTCTCCACCTCACTCCCGGTGGATGTGCAAACGTTGGTTCTACATGCAGTTCCGGGACTCGAGCGGGCCAGAATGACCCGACCGGGTTATGCCATCGAGTACGACTACTATCCTCCCCAGCAGCTCACCCCGTGGCTCGAGGTGAAGGCCCTAGAGGGCCTATTCTTCGCTGGCCAGATCAACGGCACGACGGGCTACGAGGAGGCCGCAGGCCAGGGCGTTATGGCCGGAATCAACGCGGCTCGCAGGTGCCAGGGGGACGAACCGGTCGTACTTGGGAGAGACGCCGGCTACATCGGCGTTCTCCTCGACGACTTGGTGACGCGCGGAGTGGACGAACCCTACCGTTTGTTCACTTCACGTTCGGAGTATCGGCTGCTACTCCGCCAGGATAACGCTCTGAAGAGACTCGGACCGCTGGCGACAGAGCTTGGAATGCTTTCGCGCGAGGAGCGAGATACCCTGAAGCGCCGAATTGAAGAAGAGGAAGAGTTGCTGGCGTGTGCCGCCGACACCGCGCTGACGCCGGATGAGCTCAATCCATACCTAGAACGCTCTGGTGAAAGTCAAGTTGTTGAAAAACAACGTATTAGCGAAATTGTCAAGCGGCCCAAAATAGGCCTCAAAGAGCTGTTCGAGTGCTCGGGATCGCCGATTCCCAAAGCGGCAGACGAATCCTGGCTCTCGGCGCAGATCGAAATGAAGTATGCCGGATACTTGGCTCGGGAACGAGAAGCGGCGAGAAAATTGGCGGAGCTGGCGGATTTCCACCTGCCGGCAGACCTGGACTATGGAGCCATTCTGAGCATGAGCACGGAGGCCAGGCAGAAGATGGACAGGGTGCGGCCGGAATCACTTGCTCAGGCTGGCAGAATTCCCGGTGTCTCTCCCAGCGACCTGCAAAATCTTGTACTCGAGGTATTGAAGCGACAAAGGGCCGCCTGAGGTTAGGGCTCGATCAAGCTCGAGCCCCCAGAACCAATGTTGTGACAAAGACACCCCACCGTACTTGTTATGTTTCACGTGAAACACCGCCAGACCCGGCTGGCTGTTTCACGTGAAACATTTCCAGTGAAGAGTCGGCTCAGCCACAGCCAATCGGATTTATATATGGTGCCAAGACGCAGCCACATAGCGTCTTTGCCACAAAAGTGCTTTACTCGCCGCGATTTGTATCCTATATTCTGCTCGTTCTCCAAACCATTGGCACAATTCCGTGTCAGTATGGTGTAAACCATTACGAATCACCTAGTTATAGTATAATGAGCATTGTTGTTGCGATTGCCAACCAAAAGGGCGGTGTCGGAAAGACGACCACTGCGGTAAACCTGGCCGCGTCTCTCGCGGCGGCGGAGCGTCCCACCCTCCTCGTCGATGCCGATCCGCAGGCCAATGCGACGAGTGGTATCGGCATCGATCGTCAGGTGCTCGATGTGTCGCTCTACGACGCCCTCATGGGCGAGCGGCCTCTGCGAGACGTTCTCCGAAAACAGGTTAGCCTCCCCGCCCTCGATGTCATTCCCGCGACGCGGGACCTCGTTGGTGCCGAGATAGAATTGGTAAACCGATCGGGGCGCGAGACGGCGATGCGCGAAGCGCTGGCCGATGTGCGTGACGACTACGATTTTGTCTTGATCGATTGTCCGCCGTCGCTTGGGTTGCTCACACTCAACATGCTCACTGCGGCTGACGCGGTCTTGATTCCCATTCAGTGCGAGTACTACGCGTTGGAAGGTCTTTCCGAACTGTTGAATACGATCAAAATCGTGCAACAAAACTTCAATCCCGATCTTGCCATCATAGGCGTGCTGCTCACGATGTACGACGCGCGCCTGAACCTTTCCAAACAGGTAGCCAACGAAGCAAGGGAGTACTTTGGCGGTAAGGTGTTCGACACCATGGTGCCGCGCAACGTACGCATCGCCGAAGCTCCGAGTTTCGGAAAGCCGATACTGCTGTATGACATTCAGTCCGTCGGTGCGAAGAGTTACTTGGCTCTCGCACAAGAATTCATCCAGTCTTGCGAAGCCCACACGATCAAAGATTCGACCGTTGGCAAAGCATCACGGATGCTCGCGTGATGGACAAAGCACGCCGTCGCCTCGGTCGCGGACTTGAAGCACTGCTCGGACCCACGGTGTCCGAAGCGCGTGCAAACGGTTCGTTGACCCAACTTCCACTCAGCTCCATCCGTCCGAACCGGTATCAACCTCGGCACGCCTTCGACGAGAAAGCCCTCGATGAGTTGAAGAACTCGATGGATCGGGCCGGCCTATTGCAACCCGTCATCGTTCGCCCGACGGCCAATCACAGTTTTGAGTTGATCGCCGGCGAGCGCCGGTGGCGAGCGGCAGAGGCGCTGGGGTGGGAAGAGATCGACGCGGTCATTCGAGAAGTCGACGACCGAACGTTACTGACACTGGCGTTGGTGGAGAACCTCCAGCGCGATGCGCTGTCCGCGATCGACGAAGCACGCGGTTACCAGCGCATGATCGATGAATTCGACGTATCGCAGGGCGAGGTGGGCGAGCTGGTGGGACGAGATCGTTCAACCGTGGCAAATGCGCTGCGGCTGTTACGGTTGCCGCAAGAAGTTCAGGACCTCGTTCATGCTGGGAAGCTCACGACGGGTCATGCGCGTGCCCTACTCCAAGTGAGTGACCAGCGCACCGTTCCTTTGTTGGCTGAACGCATCCTCACCGATCGACTTTCCGTACGTGAAGCCGAGGCGCTGACACGTAGCAAGAAACCAAGCAAGCGACGGCCGAGATACACGCGCAACGACTCGCCGCAATATGCGCAGATCCGGCGGGTCGAAGATGCGTTACGGGCAAAGCTCGGTACGGATGTATTTGTGGCAATGCGGGGTAAGAGCAGTGGTCGCATGACGATCAATTTTTACTCCAACGACGATCTCACGCGCATTCTGGAACTCGTACTCGGAGAACCTTTCAACGGATGAGTAAGCGGCGAACGACGGTGACGATTTCCATCCACTGGGAGGGAGATCCAGAGTCCCAACTCTATCGCATGCCGGCGTGGCTCTTCAAGACGGTGGCCGTGGGCAGTGTCGTGTTCGTCGCCCTCGTGGCTATCTCCGCCGTGCTGTATACGCCGATCGTCCGAACCGCTGCCCGCGTCCCTGGGTTGAACGCCGAAATTGCCCGTCTCACCGACGAAAACAGTCAGGTGCAGACGTTGGCCTCCACGCTACAAGAACTCGAGCAACGATACGATCAGATCCGCACGTTGCTAGGAGCGGAAATTGGCCTGGAACCGCCGGCAGCCGAACGGCCGGACGGCCTGGTGGTTCTCGAAGCGATAGTCGCCAAGGTCCCTGGCGCGGCCCGGAAATACGGAGACCCTGGCCCTTCCTTGCCCATCTACTGGCCCCTCGATTCCCTCGTACATAGAGGAGTCACCCGGGGGTTCTCGGCCGAGGACGACCGGGTTGAGTCTCACCCCGGCGTCGATGTGGCGGTGCCGCGTGGCACGCCGATACGGGCGGCTGGTGGCGGTAACGTGGCCCAAGCGGGGTTCCACCCCGAATACGGGTTGTTTGTCTTGATTGACCATCCGGACGGATATCAGACGATGTATGGTCATGCGTCACGGCTTTTGGTTTCTCCCGGAAATATGGTTGACGCGGGCGAGGTCATCGCCCTCTCAGGTAACACCGGGAGGTCTACCGCCCCCCACTTGCATTTCGAAAAGCGACGGGGTGACCTTTTGCTCGATCCACGAGCGACCATTGGGGAGGACTCATAGAATGGCGAGGAAGGACGATCGGAACCCAGCTCGGGACAAAGCCGCCAGTAGAGAACCTGGCCTGTCGGTCGTCGCCAGCGGGATGTGCATCACTGGCCACCTCGACACCAACGGCGTGGTAAAAGTGGAAGGAAAGGTGACCGGTAGCATTCGGGCCGAGCGCCAAGTATTGGTCGACCGGGGTGGCATGGTCGACGGAGATATCATGACCCGCGAGGCCATCATCGGCGGAAAGGTGCGCGGCGCGATCTACGCGGACGAGCGAGTCGAAGTGCAGGCCACCTCCCTAATCAACGGCGACATCACGACGAAACGGATTCTCCTGCAAGAGGGTGGCGAGGTTAACGGGCATGTCCGAATGGAAGATCCCAAGGCGCTGAGCCGTAAAATCGAGCTCCCAGGGGAGACCGAGTCCGAGTCCGAATCCGCGGACGGCAAGCAGAACGCCGAGCCGCCCCCGCCCCGGCCCCCGCCCCCGCCCCAGTCCGGCGACCCAGAACGAGACGACCCACAACAAGCAGAATCGAAGCAAGTAGAATCAAAAGAGGAGCCGGAGACCGGTGTGTGGCGGACGGTCGGCCAAGGGGTTCACAACACCTGAACGGACGAGTCAGCTGCCACAACACATTAACTGAATACCTATAAGACATTGATTTTAAACAGCTTAAGTGTCATGACTCCGGGCGCCGAACGGCGCCCGTTTCATGTGATGTCTTTATGATGTGTCCATAGTGTCGCCTTAGTGTAGCCAGCCAAATCGCGAGTAATGGGATCCTCCAGCTCAGTTGACCTCGGGCCATTGGTGGCTTATCTCGACCAGTTTCTCTCCGTCTCGGAGATCGCCGATCCGGGGGCCATGAATGGTCTGCAGGTCGAAGCCGAGGGTCCAGTATCCCGCATTGCCGCGGCGGTGGACGCCTGTCAGGCGACGGTTGATGCTGCTGCCACCTCGCACGCGAACCTCCTCCTGGTTCACCACGGATTGTTTTGGGGTGATCCCCAACCCGTTACCGGTCGGCACCGTCGGCGACTCAAGAAAATGTTCGACAACGACATCGCTCTCTATAGCGCCCACATTCCGTTGGACTGCCATCCTGAAGTAGGAAATAACGCTGTCTTGTCGCAACGACTCGGTCTTGGCGACGTGAAGCCGTTCGGTGACTATCACGGAACCGCTATCGGCCTGATGGGCACGCTGCCCGAGTCGAGAGACACGTTAGTTGCTCGTTTGACGGAGATCCTGGGTGGCACACCCCATTTGATTCCTGGAGGACCTGATGCGGTTCAAAGGGTGGGAGTGGTCACGGGTGGTGGGGGGTCGATGATCGGTCAAGCTCGCGACGCGGGGATCGACACGTTCATCACGGGAGAAGGAAACCACCATACGTATTTCGACGCGGAAGAGTGGGGCATCAACGTCATTTACGGCGGTCACTACGCCACGGAAACATTCGGGGTGCAGGCCCTGGCCGGGCACATCGAACGGAAGTTTGGTATTCCGTGGGAGTTTATCGATCACCCTACAGGTTTGTAATCGCCGCGTTTCTACTTTAGCGGGACGACAAAACTCACCGTGAGCGTCTCGGCCGTGGCGGGGGAGACGCAGCAGAAGCAGGGCTCACCGATCAGCTTCTTTACTCCAAGAACTTCCGCTTCATCGATCTTCGGAACCTCGGCAAAAATGATCTCGAATGTCTGGCCCGAGATAACACGATGCGTCACGGGACGGCCTTGAAGTCGCTGGTGTGGATCGACGCGCGCGAGACCGTCACGTATTCGGTCTTGGATGTCGCTGAGACGTTTCCTGAGTTCGGCGTCTGTTACTGTATCGAGCATGCTTCACGACCGCCGTTGTGGGACTGTGCGATTTCCGCGTTCCGTCGCATGCCCTTGGCGCCAGGCCGCTCCATGGCTGTCCACCCGTAGCGATCCTCAAAATCTGTGTCGCTCAGCCCCAGGATCTCGTCTAGCTCCAAATCCGCAAGCGCTGGGTCTTGTTCCAAAACTGGATCTGCTGCCGGTGTCGCGAACTTGTGGTTCCAGGGGCAAACGTCCTGGCAGATATCACATCCGAATATCCACCCGTCCATCCGGCCGCGCAGAGTGTCGTCGATCTCACCCCGATACTCGATGGTCAGGTACGAGATGCACCGGCGACTGTCGAGCACCCGCTCGTCGAGAAATGCATCCGTAGGGCACGCATCGAGACATTTCCTACATGTACCACAGCGATCGGTTTCAAAAGCTGGGTCGACGGCAACGTCCGCGTTGGTGAGAATGGCAGCGATGAAAAAGAAGGACCCCCTACCTGGATCGATGAGCATGGTGTTCTTGCCGATCCATCCGAGGCCGGCCCGCTGCGCGAGTTCCCGCTCGGGAACAGGCCCCGCGTCGACAAATGCGCGCGCGACAGTGCCGTCGCCGCCCAATCGGATCACGTCCTCCGCCAGCCGCTCGAGGGGCCCGGACAATGCATTGTGGTAGTCTCTACCCCTCGCGTACTTCGCAATCTTGCCACGCGAGTGATTGGCTGTGGGAGGATCAGCGTTGTAGTAATTGCGGGTAAGAACGATTGCTCGCGTTGCGCCTGGGACGATGTCCCCGGGCTCGATACGTTTCGCCGCTTGGCGGTGCATGTAACCCATAGTGCCGGCGAGTCCTCGGTACAGCCAATCCGTGAGCTGTTGGGCATGCGGGGTCGGGGATAGATCGGTGATCCCGCAGCTGTCGAAGCCCAATTCGAGCGCCTTGCTCTTCACAAGAAAAGCGCGTTGCTGCTCATTCACAGACGCATCAGCTCCCGTCGCCATCGGGCGAAACGAACCACGTCGTCCAGCGGAGGCACGGCATCTTCGTCACCATAGGCCGTGTACATCCGCCAGCGGGTGTACGTCCTCGGTGGCACTGGAAGAAAAGGGGGGCTACGGTACCAGTTTCGGGCGCGAAAAGACCAGGCCAGCTTGATCAGATCTAGAGCGAGATGCGGGTTGATCGCCGCACGCACGGTCAATCGCACTGCCAGTTTTAGCCAACCACTCTGACCCTTGGACGTGCCGCCATGAACGTCTTTGTGCAAATCCTCTCCATCGCCGGTGCTGGCCTGATCTTGCTCGGCTTCTTGTGTCTGCAGCGGGGCTGGTGGAAAAGTCATGAGCGATTGTATCTATGGGTTAACATCATCGGGGCCCTGCTGCTCACGGTGGTTGCCGTCCACGATCGCCAGGCGGGCTTCATTGTCCTGGAGGTCACTTGGACCCTCGTGAGCTTCTGGGGTCTGGTCAGGCCCCTGCCGCCGCCGCCCCCTACGCCTCCAGCTGCCATCCCTCAACCTGGGCACCCATGAGCCGTCCTACGGATACTGTAAATCTAACGTCCGACGTGGTCTACGGTTGGTCCTAGACGCGCAGCTCGTCGCGGAATGCCATGGCATTCTTAATTTCCTGCAGGTACGCCGCTAGCTCGCTGGCTTTTCGGCCGGCGTCCCAGCCGAGTTCTTGACCGGCAAGGTCCACCACTTCTGGCACCTCGGGCACGGCATGGCCCAAGACCTCGTAGAAGAGATGAGTCCGCCGCATTAGGAGGTCAGACAATGTGATGGCCATTTCCCGCCGGATCGCGTGGACCAATTGGGCCCGAATCGCCGGATGCCCAGCCACGATGGGCCTCGCGAGATCAGGATCGGATTGAGCAAGGTTGATGACAGCGGCGGATTCTGTTCCGTATGCGCGCACGAGATGTGAGGCGGTTTCCCTGCTAAAACCCTCCCTGGCTATCTCTTCCGTGAGCACGTCCAGATCTTGAGTCGCACCTCCGGGGAGCGGCTGTGTATCCGTGGGGACACGGCCCACGGGTTTCCGCCCGTCGATATCTCGCAAGCGGTCTTCGACGACGTTTACCGTTTCCTCGGCTACCGCCCGGTAGGTGGTGAGTTTCCCGCCGATAACCGAGACAACGCCGGAATCGCTGACCAGAATCCGATGCTCGCGCGAAACGGCTCCCGGGTCCTTCGCTTCCGGAGACGCCACCAGGGGTCGAATCCCGGCCCATGTCGACACGATGTCCGCGGGCTGCAGTCGTGCCTCGGGAAATAGCGCATTGGCCGAACGCAGGAGATAGATGACGTCTTCGGCGGTTGCCCGGACCATATCCGGATCTGTCAGATCGTCGGTATCGGTAGTGCCTATATACGCAAGGTCTCCCCAGGGAATGACGAACATGACGCGCCCGTCCACCGGTGAGGTCATGGCGATGGCCTCGGTGTTTCCGATCCGATTTCGGGCTACGGCCAGGTGCACGCCCTTCGTTTTACGGAGCACCGGGGCGGAATTGCCGTCTTTGGCGCGTAGCTCGTCCGACCACGGACCGGTCGCGTTCACGACAACCTTGGCCCTAAACGTGTAGCTTGCGTTGGTGACGCGATCTGTGGCCCTGACGCGCCGGATGCGTCCGTCGGCGGGCTCAAAATCGTCCACGACGACGTAGTTTGCGACGAGCGCGCCGTGTTCATGGGCGCTGCGAACGTTGGCCAGGGTGAGCCGCGCATCGTCGCATTGGGCGTCGTAGTAGCGCCCACCGCCCTTCAGGCCCCTGTCGCGGAGGTGGGGTTCGGCACGTTGAATTCGCTGCTTGCCCAGCATGCGATGCCTTCGCACATTTCTGAAGACCGCCAGGATGTCATACAGCATCAGGCCGGCTGCAAGCTTCCACCGGGAGAGTCGGCCACCCTCGTGGATTGGGAAAATGAACGATCTCGGCCAGACAAGGTGGGGCGCAATTCGGAGCAGGGTTCGGCGCTCCCGGCTGGCTTCAAAGACGAGTCGAATTTTTCCCATTTCGAGATAGCGGAGACCACCGTGGATCAGTCGCGACGACCGGCCGCTAGTTCCGCCGCCGAAGTCGCCCTTGTCGACGAGGGCGGTGCGGAACCCACGCATGGCGGCGTCCCGGGCGATCCCGGCCCCGTTGATCCCGGCGCCGATGATCAACAGATCAACGGGGTCGGCGGCCATGGCCGCAAGATTCTCGGCCCGAGTTGCTTGAGAAAAGGGGGAGTCCACGCGCACGTCAGCTCAGGATCAAGACCAGCGGCCTAGCACGTGGTTTAGCTGGCATCAGCGGCTGATTCAGCCCGGCGCTCATGTGCTGGATATCGCCTGTGGGAAAGGGCGTCACGCCATAGCAGCAGCCGCGCTCGGTGCTGACGTAGTGGCTATCGATAGGGACCGCGATCGGATCGACGCGGGTCACATCCGGGCGGCGCAGCGTGGTCTGAACATCACGTGGGAGTGTGCGGACCTCACGACGCTGCCCATTCCTGAGAAGGCGTTCGACATCGTCATGGCGTTCAATTACCTCGACCGTAGCCGGATGGAGGATTTCAAACGCGCGTTGAAGCCGGGCGGTCACCTGATTTACGAAACCTTTCTCGAAGGCCAGGGTGAGTTTGGATGGGGTCCGAATTCCCCAGGTCACCTTTTGAAGATGGGCGAACTCATCTCACTCGTGGAGCCGTTCAAGGTGCTGTTCGCGCGTGAGGTCCTCGAAGCGCTCGACTCGCGCTCCGCCGCACTCGCAAGCGTCGTTGCCATGCGTCGCGAATGATGTCTCTCCCTGCACGCCGGCCACAAGGGTCAGTACCTTTTTCCAAATGAACTCACCTCGAAACGGACTGCGTGTCGCTGTGATTGGTGGCTGCAGAAGTCCGTTCTGTAAAGCAGGTACCCTCCTCAAAGACATACCGGCCGTCGAACTCGCTCGCCGGACAACGATCGAACTCGTACACCGGATGAACCTCGACGGAGATTTGGTGGACGAAATGTATTTCGGCCAGGTCGTACCGAGCGTGTTGACCCCAAACGTGGCTCGGGAAGTGAGTCTGCTGCCGCAGTTCCCGACGAGCATCCCGGCCGCTTCCGTCAATCGGGCATGCGCGTCAGCAAACTCGGCTATCGCGCAAGGCGCGGACCAAATCGCACGAGGGCACGCGCGCGTCGTGATTTCTGGCGGAGTGGAGAGCTTATCCAACGTCCCCATCCTTCACTCCAAGCAGTTCAGCGAAACACTCGTGGCCTTGAGCAAGGCCAAGTCCCTCACGCAGCGTTTGAGGCTGATTGCGGGCATTCGTCCCAAGCACCTCGTACCGGTGGCGCCCGCGATTGCCGAGCCGTCGACAGGCGAGACGATGGGTCAGTCGGCCGAAAAAATGGCGAAAGAGAACGGGATTCCGCGGGAATACCAGGATACCTTCGCGTTGCGCAGTCATCGGCTGGCTGCCGCGGGAACGGAGGACGGGCGGCTCACGGCTGAAATCGCGCCACTGTTTCCGCCAAATGGCGACACGATCTCGAGCGACAACGGGATTCGCACCGATAGCACGCTCGATAGAATGGCTCAGCTGAAACCGATTTTCGATCGAAAATACGGCTCGGTGACCGCCGCGAATTCATCTCCGCTGACGGATGGGGCCTCGGCGGTTCTGCTGATGAGTGAGGAGGCCGCGAGTACTCTCGGGTACTCACCGCTCGCATTTATTCGCTCGTATGCGGTGGCAGCGTTGGATCCTGGCGATCAACTTCTGATGGGTCCGGCCTATGCCGTTCCAAAAGCCCTCGACAGGGCTGGAATCTCCTGGCGCGAATTGGGACTCGTGGAGATGCACGAAGCCTTCGCTGCACAGGTCCTATCCAACATTCAGGCATTCGAATCGAAGCAGTGGGCTCAAGAGCGACTTGGTCGCTCCGAGCCGATCGGGCAAGTCAATCGCGACACGCTCAACGTCATGGGTGGGTCCATCGCTATTGGACACCCGTTTGGGGCGACGGGCGGACGGATTACGATCACGCTCGCCAACGAGATGGTGCGACGGGACGTTCAGTTTGGTCTCATCTCCGTTTGCGCTCAGGGTGGAATGGGGTTCGCCATGGTCTTGGAGCGACGCTGATGAAGGCGTTCACAACCGACGTTCAAGACGGTGTTGCCCGTTTGTTGTTCGACCTGCCAGGAGAGCCGATCAACAAGATTACCGCCAGTGTGCGAGATGAGTTGGACCCGTTGCTCAATCAGCTGCGCGGTGACCGCAACGTAAGAGCGGTAGTGTTGATGTCGGCAAAGCCCGACACGTTCATCGCCGGCGCAGATATCGAAGAGTTTGTTCGACTGCGATCGAGTGACGAAGCTCTGCAGTTGATACGCTCCGGCCAACAACTCGTGAACCGGTTCGAACAATTGGACAAGCCGGTGGTTGCTGCAATTCACGGAGCGTGTTTGGGAGCCGGCCTCGAGACTGCGTTGGCCTGCACGTACCGCGTGGCTACCGATCATCGAAAGACTCAACTGGGACTCCCTGAGGTCAGTCTCGGCATCATCCCAGCGGCGGGTGGTTGCCAACGCTTGCCCCGGCTCATCGGGGTGCGGGCGGCGTTGGGGATTATTCTGGCCCCCCCGGGGAGGTTTGTACCGGCGCGCAGAGCCCTCCGACTCGGCATCGTGGACGAGTTGGTTCACCCTTCGATGCTCGAACAGATCGCCGTCAGGGCAGCAGCGAAACTAGCCGATGGTTGGAAGCCTCGACGTTCACATGGCGGTTTGGCGGCGGCGTTCTTGCAAAAAACGCCCATCGGACGCTGGGCGGTGTTTTCCAAAGCGGCAAAGGAAGTGAAGAAAAAGACCGGCGGCTACTACCCCGCTCCGATGGCGGCACTCGATGCGGTTCAGCATGGACTTACATACGGCGTCGAGGCCGGTTTGGAGCGCGAAGCGAGACACTTTGCCGAACTCGGCGTCGGTGATGTGTCACGCAAACTCATTCAGATTTTTTTCGCCGACACGGCTCTGCGAAAAGATCCGGGGGTCGATGGCCCGGTTCCCGAAGCGGGGGGGATCAAGAATCTGGTTGTGGCGGGGGCGGGGTTCATGGGAGCGGCTATCGGCGGAACGGCCGCGTTGCGGGCCGGCGTTGACGTTCGGCTCCGAGATACCAATCTCGAGCGCGTGAGCAACGGAATGCGGGTAGCGCGCGCAATTGTTCGGGAACGGCTCAAGCGGAAGCGGATGACCCGGTACGAGCACCGGCGCATCGATGCACTCCTGTCGGGTGGGACGGACTGGGCTGGTTTGGGGCGCGCGGACCTCGTTATCGAGGCGGTCTTTGAGGATCTAGATGTAAAGCAGAAGGTGTTCCGGGAATTGGAAGCTGTGGTTTCGAAATCCTGTATCCTGGCCTCCAATACGAGTACGATCCCGATCGCGCGGATTGCAGAGGCCACTCGGAACCCGGGGCGCGTCATTGGCATGCATTTCTTTTCCCCAGTCCAGAAAATGCCGCTCTTGGAGATCATTGTCACCGATAAGACCGAACCATGGACAACGGTGACGTCGGTGAATTTCGGACACCGAATGGGAAAAACCGTGATCGTCGTGCGCGACCATCCAGGTTTTTGGGTAAACCGGATTCTCAGTCCCTATCTCAACGAAGCCGGTCGGATGGTAAAGGAGGGTGTTCCGATTGAGGACATCGATCGCTGCATGAAGCACTTCGGTTTTCCTGTTGGCCCGATTACCCTGCTCGACGAAGTTGGCCTCGACGTCGCGCAGAAGGCATCGATCGTGATGCACGCGGCGTACGGAGACCGAATGATGCCGATCGAGGGTTTGGGTCGAATGATCGATGGAGGCCGGTTGGGCCGAAAAACCAAGCGTGGATTCTACCGCTACAAGAGGGGAAAGCGGAAAGAAGTCGATCGTTCGGTCTACGAGCTATTCGGCTTGGACCCGCGCCCTGTACCCAATGCCGATATCGAGAAGCGTCTCGTCTATGCGATGTTGAACGAAGCGGCACGCGCCGTCGAAGAAGGGATCGTCCGGTCGCCTCGTGATGGCGACATCGGTGCGGTTTATGGAATCGGTTATCCACCTTTCAGAGGTGGTCCGCTGCGGCAATCGGATGAAGTGGGTGCCGCGCACATCGTGGACACTCTCGAGCGCTTGGCGCAGGCGTATGGCGATCGGTTTGCGCCCGCTTCGGTGTTGCAGCAGATGGCCAAATCCAATTTACGTTTCTACCCGACTGACTAACGGAATCAATCTTGCTGCGAAGTACACTTATATGGCTCAGCGAGCGACAACGACTCTTTGAGCTGGTAAAACGGAACGGTTTTTCTCGTCAATTTGCGAGCCGATTTGTAGCCGGCGAAACTTTGGATGAAGCAATTCAAGTGGCTCGCGTGTTGAGCGACAGAGGGATTTCAACAAGCCTGGATCTTCTCGGCGAGAGCGTCACCGATGAAAAGGAGGCGGCGGCGTCGCGAAACGAGGTCATCGCAACTCTCGATCGCATAGCCGCAACGGGCGTCGACGCAAACGTTTCGGTCAAGCTCACACAGATGGGGCTCGATCTGAACGAAGATCTATGTGTCGCGAACATGCGCCAAGTGTTAGAACGTGCCCGACAGCATGACGTCTTTGTACGGATCGACATGGAGGGTTCGCCGTATACAGAGCGTACGCTCAATTTATTCTGGGAGCGTTTGCATCCGGAGTTCGGCAACCTGACCGGTGTCGTCATACAGAGCTATATGCGGCGTTCTGCCGACGACGTTGAAAAACTCATCGAGCTGCAAGCACGTGTTCGTCTGTGCAAAGGCGCGTACGCCGAACCGGCGGACATCGCATTTCAAGAGCGTCCAGAGGTTTCCGCCTCATACGACACGTTGATGCGGCGTCTGATTGTCCATGGCGATTACCCCGGTATTGCCACTCACGACGAGGATTTGGTAGATCGTGTCCTGGAGTTCGTAAAGAAGGAGAACATTCCGAATGATCGCTTTGAATTCCAGATGCTGTACGGAGTGAGACGTGATCTCCAAGAAAAACTCCACAATGATGGTTACAACATGCGTGTGTATGTGCCATTTGGCACGCAGTGGTACCCGTATCTCATGCGACGATTGGCGGAGAGGCCGGCCAATATCGCATTCATCGCGATCAGCGTGTTGAAGGAGGCATTGTCGAAAAAGTGATGCCGGATGTATCGCTGGGTGGTTACTTCGAGAAACACTCGAGGCCACCAGCGTTCGAAGGGTCCGATGGCGCTTCCTACTCGGTCGATGTGTATATCGAAGAGGATCCAACGGCGAACAAGCCGTTTGCGGCCGCCTTGATCTTTGTTCGTTGGTCTCCCGATGGTACTCAACCAGTCGGTCATCTCGAAACCGAGTTTTTGGTTCATGCGGACCGCAGGCCGGAGGCGAAGACCGCTATCCACGAGCTGACGCTCCACGAGGTCAAAGACCACCTCGAAAAACTCATTGAACGACACAAGGAGTTGCCGGAGTGGTAGAGCGCAAACACGGAATCGTCCTTTCCACCGCCGGTGGGAACTATCGGGTGTTCAGCAACGACGAGACGCTGGACGCCTCACTTCGCGGTCGAATGAAGCGGGGTCACAAGATGCGTGTTCTGGTGGGTGACGATGTGTTACTCCACGAACACCCCGATGGCTCAGTGACCATAGAAGAAATCAACGAACGGCGAAACGTTCTAAAAAGACGTACGCCGGGGAAGACACGCGGGACGCGGACCGTTGCGGCCAACGTCGATCAAGTAATTGTAGTCGGTGCTGCCGATCGTCCACGTTGGGACCCACAGTTGATGGACAGGTTCCTGGTCGTGGCAGAGGTCAATGGCTTATCGGCGACGGTAGTGGTGAACAAGGCCGATCTGGCTGAGGATGCGGAATCCCTCGGCGACGTGTACCGGGCGGCCGGTTACGAAGTACTCGTCACCAGTGTTCCAAACGCTTTAGGTGTCGATAGGCTGAGGGGTAAGCTCACTGGCAAAGTCTCACTGCTGACCGGCGCAACCGGAGTCGGAAAGTCCAGTTTGCTCAACGCTGTACAACCAGGATTGTCACTACGGACCGGGGAGGTGAGTCGGCGCGGTGGCTCTGGACGTCACACCACCTCCGCTGCCGAAATGTATCCGCTCAACGGTGGCGGTTTCGTCGTCGATACCCCGGGATTGAGGGATATCGGTTTGTGGGGCGTCGATCCCATCGAGTTGGGCGCCGCATTTCCGGAATTCGCCGAGTGGATTCCAAGCTGTCGGTTCGACAACTGCCGGCACGTGGAAGAGCCGGGGTGCGCCGTTTCGCAGGCCGCAGCGGGTGGTGAGATTAGCCAAAGCCGGCTCGATTCGTATCGGAGATTGCTCGAAGAAGCGATCCAGGCGGCAAGGCATTGGGAATGATCGAAACTCTGGAACTCTCTCCTTCTCCGCTAGTCACCACGTTCATCGGGGAGCGGTACCATAATGCCGAACAGTGGAGCGAACTGGTTGCGCCGCCGTACGACGTGATTTCCCCGGAACAGCGAAGAATTTATCGGGAGCGGAGCGAATACAACATCGTGCGCTTGATTCTCCCGGGTGGGAACGGAGATCGATACACGCACGCGGCCACGATTTTGCAGTCGTGGCGCGATCAGAATGTTCTGGTTCAAGACCCCCACCCTGCGGTTTATGTCGTGAGGCAGGAATTTGAGACTCCGAACGGAGATGCCCGAGTGAGGACCGGCGTAATTGGCGCGGTCACGGTTGAGCCTTACGATCGGGCAAGGGTACGGCCCCACGAGAAAACGCACAAAGGCCCGAAGGACGACCGTCTGGCGCTCATGCAGAGCACGCGTTCGATGTTCGAGGCACTGCTGCTGATGTCCCGAGACCGGAGCGGCGAGCTGCGCGACCAGTTGCAGACCGCGACTTCGAGCGAGCCCGACATGCAAGCTTCACTCGAGGGCGTTGGGATCTCACTCTGGCGCGTTTCCGGGCCGACGGGTGAAGCGATCGCGCGGGCCGCCGCCGCCGACGGTTCGCTCTATATCGCCGACGGTCATCACCGATACGAGACGGCCGAGATCTACCGCTCTGAGAATCCCGAGGCTGATCGCACCTTGGGGCTGATCGTGCCACTGGGAGATCCGGGGCTAGAAGTTCTTCCCACACACCGGATCATCAGTGGCGAGCCGGTGCATCAGTCGGAGCTGCTGGCCCAGATCGCGGACCGGTTCGACGTAATCACATTGGTTTCGGCCCATGACGCAGAGGCCCACCTGAGTGGGGGAACCGGGGACACGAGATGTGTCGTGTACTTTCCCGGTCCGAGCTTCTTGGGCCTCAGTCTACGGGAGGGAGCGGATCTCTCGACCCTGCCATTTGCGGGAGAGGAGACTGTGCTGGCGCTCGATGTCGCCAAGATAGACAATTTGATTGTTGATCCCATCGTCGGGCTCGCCGGAATGATGGCAAAGGTCGGCTATAGTCCGTCGATCAGAATGGTAATGCAACGTGTCTATGCTGAGGGGGCATCGGTGGCCGTTCTGATGAACCCCACGGGGGTGGAGCAAGTCCTGGCGGTGGCCGATGCGGGCGCATTCATGCCCCAGAAATCGACGTATTTTGCTCCGAAGGTGCCCAGCGGCCTGGTGATTCTGAGCTGGTGAGTCCCCGGCCCCGCCCCAGCCGTCCATGGGGCCCGGGCCCCGGGGCCCGATACGCCGGCCTCGCCATGGGTTTGCGGGCGCTGTGATGCCGCCTTATTAGAGTTGTAGCCAAGGAGACCCATGCGATCACGCGAAAAGATTCTGACCAACCTCGAGACGATCTACCGCGAGGCATACGACCGGGCCAAGCAGACCGAGGACCCCGGCCGGATGATCGATCTTGACGCGTCCTACCAGCGCGAGCAGCTCTTGCTCGAGGTGCTGATGGATATCCGGGATGTCATGCATAGCATCGGTGATGCGCCCAACGAGAAATCCGCGCTCGAAAAGCTCCAAGCCTTGAGGAAGCTGACGAAGTTGCGCTGACCCCTTATTTTTCTACTACATGACGGACATACACACATCCGCCAGACCTCAGCGCCTGGCATCGCAAAGACTCACCAAAGTAGATCTACTCGATATCTACCGGCTGATGCTGCTGTCTCGGTTTCTCGACGACCAGGAAATCAAGCTCAAGCGCCAAAATAAAATTTTCTTTCAAATATCCGGCGCGGGACATGAAGCGGTCTGCGCAGCGGCTGGGAGGGTGTTAAAGCCGGCGTACGATTGGTTCTATCCATACTACCGGGACCGCGCGCTGTGTTTGGCGCTCGGCATGACGCCAACGGAGATGTTGCTTGCGGCGGTTGCGGCCGCAGACGATCCCAACTCTCACGGCATGCAGATGCCGTCGCATTGGGGCCACAAAGCGTTGAACATAGCAAGCTCATCGAGTCCCACCGGCACGCAGTTTCTGCACGCCGTCGGTTGTGCCGAGGCGTGGCTGCGTTATACCCGGATTGAGGACATTCCCGATCGCGACAAGATGGTCAAGAGTGACGAAGTCATCTTTGTGAGTTCGGGAGAAGGCGCCACCAGTGAAGGGGAGTTTTGGGAGGCCATGAACACGGCTAGCAACCTCAAGCTTCCCGTGTTGTTCTTGATTGAGGACAACAAGTTTGCGATCTCGGTGCCGGTAGAAGTTCAAACCGCTGGGGAATCGGTGTCCAAGCTTGTGTCCACGTTTCCCGATCTTTATGTCGAGGAAGTGGACGGTTGTGATCCCATCGCGTCGTATGACGCATTGTCGCGTGCGGCGGCGCACTGTAGGGCGCGAAAAGGTCCAGCGCTCGTGCACGCTCATGTCATACGACCTTACTCCCACTCGTTGTCGGACGACGAAGGCGTCTATAAGTCACCTGCTGAACGAGAAGAGGAATCAGGCCGCGATCCACTTGTGACCTTTCCGGTGCGGTTGGTGGCTGAAGGTATCGCGACCGAGGACGAAATCGAGAAGATTAAGGTGGAGGTGGAAGAAGAGGTACTGCTCGCCACAGATTTGGCGTTGGCGTCTCCGCAGCCCGCGGTGGAAACGCTATACCAACACGTCTATTCGGAATCGGTCGATCCGACCGGTGAACAGTTCGACACCGAGGAGGACCCTCAGTTCAACGGAAATCCGACGACGATGGTCGACCTGTTGAACAAATGTTTGCGCGACGAAATGGCACGAGATCCTCGGATGATCATTTTCGGGCAAGATGTCGCCGACGTTTCCCGCAACCAACATATCGACGACGTGAAAGGGAAAGGCGGAGTTTTCAAGGTCACCTGGGGATTGCAGCGAGAGTTCGGTAGAGATCGGATATACAATTCCCCGCTTGCCGAGGCAAACATCGTCGGGAGGGCCATCGGTCTTGCCATGCGAGGCATGAAACCGGTAATCGAAATTCAATTCTTCGATTACATCTGGCCGGCCTATCACCAAATACGGAACGAACTAGCCACGTTGCGTTGGCGAAGCAGCGGAGATTTCAGTTGCCCCGTGGTAGTGCGTGTGACGTATGGTGGTTACCTGAAAGGTGGTGGAATTTACCACTCGCAGACCGGCGCTGCCGTCTACACGAGTATTCCGGGCTTGCGTGTCATCTGCCCGTCCACTGCGCTCGACGCAAACGGATTGCTACGCACCGCAATCCGTTGCGACGATCCGGTAATCTTCCTCGAGCACAAACACTTGTATCGTCAGACGTACAACAAGGCACCGAATCCTGGTCACAACTTCATGATTCCTTTTGGCAAGGCCCGGGTGGTGCGTGAGGGCACGGATCTCACCGTCGTCACGTATGGGGCGGTTGTCCAGCGCTCACTCATAGCTGCCAAGAAACTTGCCGAAGACGAAGGCGGCAGCGTTGAAGTGATCGACCTCCGCTCATTGAATCCGGTGGACTGGGAGGCGATCGGGGAGTCGGTTCGCAAGACCAGCCGTGTGATCGTGGCGTACGAGGACGCGCTCTCTTGGGGTTATGGAGCTGAAATTGCGGCCCGGATAGCAGACGAACACTTCAGCTGGCTCGATGCACCCGTACGTCGAGTGGCGTCGGCCGACACGTTCGTCGCGTACGCACCGGAGTTGGAAAACGCAATCCTACCGCAGGCAGACGACTTGGAAGCGGCGATGAGGGAGCTGCTGG
>CAYLZR010000002.1:26680-31633 GCA_964388145.1 uncultured Gemmatimonadaceae bacterium
CTCTCCCCTCAAGGACTCGGCGTCGATCTACCGATTGCCTCTTTGATCTCGCCGGCCGCATCGATTGCGGCGTTTACGTCGATTGACAATGCCTTGGCTTGCTGCGTTACCATCGTGAGATTGTCCAACACGGCGCTCACGCCCGCCGAACGCAGCCGTAACAAGTCGAACCGCATGTTCTGAATGGCAAGTGCACACGACTCGAACTGTGCGTCGACCTTCTCGCGGCGCGCCCAGAGATCGGAGAGTGTTTCCCGCTGGCGTCGCATGAGATCTAATCGGCGCTCGCGCTCCGGACCGGGTCCCTGCGCTTCGAGATCTTCGATTCGGCGATCCAGTTTGTCGAGTGCGGCTTGATCGACGTTTTCCTCCATTTGGTTCAACGTCCGACCTAGTTCGACCGCGCGATTCATGAGCGAGTCTACCGTCGGGACGATGTCCGGTAACAATTTCTTCTCGGACTCGGGCAAACGCTCCACCATCTGCATGATGGCTTGACGGTCGCTTTGGATTTGCCGCATTTGCCCGGCAAACTTGCCGTAGTCGCCTGTGCTCACATCCTGCGCAGCGGAAGCCGAACCTTGAGGTAGCTTCTGCTTACCCGCCTTCTTCCTCGACTTTGGTGCTTCGATAGCGTCGGCGGCCGGCGGCCGATTGATGACGTCGCGCCAGCTGTAGCCGGAAGTCCAGAGCTTGCCGTAACTCGAGGCCATCCCGATTCCCCAGGGAATGGCGCAGAACAGGAACCACGGCTCACTGATTCCGGTCAGCAGGTTCAACATCATCAAACTGCCGTTCACCGACACGTACGACGCAAACCCGCTGCGGAAATTGCGTACGATCTTCGGCTCGCTGGAGTCGGTGCCTTTGGCGGCCTGGGTGCTTGGTTGGTCGCGTCGCGCCGGTCGCCGCCCCCGAGGACGTTGTACGGCACGGTCGCGCGGTCGGCGCCTGGCTGGAACCGGACGGTCTTCATCCCATTCACGCCAGGGTCGTTCGCTTCGGCGTTTGGCATCGGAGGGCCGGCGGCGTGAGGCCGAAGAGCGCGACGGCTTCCGGTACGGCACTGAGCTGCGGCTTTCGAGAGCCCGGCGCAACGCATCGGCCGTGGCCCAGCGGTCGTCCGGATCCTTCTCGAGACACTTCATGACCGTCGCGGCCAATTCCTCAGGACACTCCGGTCGGCCCATGAGAATGTCCGGGGGCGGCTCCGTGATTTGTTTCATGAGAATGCCGGGTACCGTCGGAGCTTTGAACGGCACGTGGCCGGTCAGCATTTCGTAACCGACGACGCCGAGCGCATAGAGATCGCTGCGAGCGTCGACCGCTCGCTCTCCTGCGGCCTGCTCCGGGCTCATGTAGGTCGGTGTGCCGATGGCGACGCCGGTGCCCGTCAAAGTACCGCCGCCCCCGTCCGAGAGAGCTTTGGCAATTCCGAAATCCGTCACCATTACCCGACGCCGTGTGCCGTCCAACAACACGTTGTCCGGTTTGATGTCGCGGTGGATGATACCCATCGTGTGCGCGAGTCCCAGCGCGTCCGCTGTTTCCTTCATAATGCGGCGGACTTCTTCGATCGGGAGCTTGCCCCGCCGCTTCAGTCTCGCACCTAAAGGCTCGCCGTCGACGAAGCCCATCACGAAATAGACCAAACCGTCCGCTTCGCCGACCGCGTGGATGGGAACGATATGCGGATGAGAAAGGCGCGCCGACGTCTGAGCCTCACGGGTGAAGCGCTCCCGGATCTCCGAACGGTAGGCCAGGTCGGGAGGCAATACCTTGATGGCGACGCGGCGCTTCAGCTTGAGGTCCCGGGCCACATACACCACACCCATGCCCCCCCGTCCGATCTCCCCCTCGATGGTGTATTCATCCTTTAGGGCATCAGCCAGTCGTGCAGCAAGCGATGGGGTGTTGATTTCCGCCATCAAACTCCTACTCGAACCTTGCAGTGTGGGGATGATCCCACCCGGAACTGCACAAAGAATAGACCATACCCCCAACCCGCCGGCCAGGTTCGCCAGATGGCTGATGATATGGCATCGGGTCCCAAGTGTCCGTAGATTACTCGGGCTATTTCACTCTGGCAACCGGCCTCAGCTACGGGTTCGTCGACATCCATGCGAACGTTCAGTGATGAACAAGGCAGAAATTGGGCGGTAGAGCGCATAGGGCGTACGTCCGGAATCGTCAATTCCCAGGCGGGTGGCCGATCTCTCCCCGAGCCGGCGGACATCGTCCGGTTTACCTGCCAGTCCGACGAGGATGAGGAAGAGCGCGAGACGACCATAAAGGCCGGCATGCTCATCAGCTCGAGTGACGAGGATCTCCTCCCTTACCTCGAGGCGGCGCGAAAGATCAAACGCCGGTAGAACCAATCCAGTATTCTGCCATTGTGGCAGTCTCTCGATTCCCAGCCCATGCCTGAGTGTCAGGAACACCGCCGTTGAGGCGGTGTTTGTTGCTTTAGGGGCTACTCCCCGGCGGCACGATCGGTGCTGCACTCTCAGGAGTAACCGAATGAACCAAAGTGAAGATTGGTGAGGGAACAAGCCATGGAGCGATTACAACTACCTGTGCTCCCACTGCGGGAGTTAGTGCTTTTTCCGGGCGTGACGGCTCCCGTGGGAGCGGGTCGGCCCGGCACCCTTCGAGCGATTGAAGCGGCGCTGAAAACGGAGGACCGATTGATCTTCGCCGTGTCTCAGCGGGAGAACGTCGAAGCAGTCGATCCCGAGACTCTGCACACGATCGGAACCGTGGCCAAGATCGGCCAGGTTCAGCGTGGATTGGGAGGAATCCAATTGCTGCTGCACGGTGAGTACCGTGGCACGGTCCTCCAATACAACAAGACCGCGGATCATATATCGGCCATCGTGCAACAAGCGGCTGACCTCCCGCCCATAGATCCCAACGACGCCGCGTTCGCGGCGCTGTACAAGGAGCTGCAGGAGCGCGCGGCTGAACTTGGCGAAAAGACGGGAATCTCTGCGGAGATCGTCGAGCAAGTACTCCAGACGGTGAGCGACGCCGGTGCGTTAGCCGACGTCGTGGGCGGCTATCTGGATGTCTCACCGAAAGAACGTCAAGCGATGCTCGAAACCTTGGGCGTGGAGGAGAGATTGCGCCGGGTGTTGATTCACGTGCAACGTCAGATAGAGCTGCTCGACGCGCAGCAAGACATCAAGTCGCAGGTGCAGGAAGAGATTGGTAATCGCCAGCGGGAGATTTTCTTGAGAGAGCAGCTCAAAGCGATTCGCAAAGAGCTGGGTGAAGAAGACTCCGAAAACGAAATCGACGAACTACGCGATCGGCTGCAAAAGCTGGAACTTCCAAAAGAAGCACGCCAGGAAGTCGATCGTGAGCTGTCACGGCTTGCACGGTCGTCTTCCGACTCCATGGAATCTCAAGTTATTCGAACCTATTTGGAAACGATCGCAGAGTTGCCGTGGAATGAACGCAGTAAAGATCATTTGGATTTGAAGGAAGCGGCCAAGATTCTCGATGAAGACCATTACGGTCTACAGGATGTGAAAGATCGTGTGCTCGAGTTTCTCGCCGTACGCAAACTGCGCGAATCAAAGGACGACAAGACGAACGACGGGGATGTACAAGCGCCGGGTAACGAGGACGACAAGCAACCAAAGGGTCCCATTCTATTGTTTGTCGGACCGCCGGGCGTTGGCAAGACATCCATCGCCAAGTCGATTGCGCGTGCGATGGGAAGAAAGTACATACGCATCTCCTTGGGCGGCGCGCGAGACGAGGCAGATATCCGCGGGCACCGTCGAACGTACGTGGGCGCGATGCTCGGGAGGTTGATGCAGGGCATGAAGACGGTGGGGACGAAAAACCCGGTCTTCCTTCTCGACGAGGTTGACAAGCTCGGCGTGTCATATCAAGGAAACCCGGCGTCGGCCTTGCTCGAGGTGCTCGACCCAGAACAGAACGACTCGTTTACGGATCATTACCTCGGCGTACCGTTCGACCTGTCCGAAGTGCTGTTCGTCGCGACAGCGAACTTCATTCAGAACATCCCGAGTCCGTTGTTGGATCGAATGGAGGTGGTGGAGTTCTCCGGTTATACCGAGGCAGAGAAGGCCGCGATTGCGCGGCGGTATTTGCTCCCGCGTCAATTGACGGGAGCAGGACTCGACCCCGACCAGTTGGTATTCGGCGATGAGGCGCTCTTTAGTTTGATATCCGGCTACACGCGCGAATCAGGCGTTCGCCAACTCGAGCGGGAGCTCGGGAAAGTGGCTCGCAAGGTGGCTCGGAGAATCGAGGCGGGCGAAGTGAGCCACTTCGAGTTGAAGCAGGACGAGATCAGCGATCTGATTGGCCGACCGAAGGTACATCCGGAAAGAGCCTTTCCCGAAGATCAGGTGGGCGTGAGTACCGGCATGTACTATACCCCTGCGGGCGGTGACATCATGTTCGTGGAGGTCTCGATCATGAACGGTCGGGGCGAGTTGGTCCTAACTGGGCAGTTGGGCGACGTGATGAAGGAGTCCGCCCGAGCGGCGTTGACCTACGCAAAGTCCCACGCGGACGAATTGGGAATCGACGTGAGCGACCTGAACGACAAGGACATTCACATTCACGTGCCAGCCGGTGCGATACCTAAGGATGGTCCGTCAGCAGGCGTTACCATGGCAACCGCATTGGTAAGCAGTCTTTCCGGTATTCCGATTCGCCACGACGTGGCGATGACCGGCGAGATCACCATCTCCGGCCGCGTGCTGCCGATCGGCGGCGTAAAGGAGAAGATCCTCGGGGCGTGCCGAGCCGGAATTACCGATGTGATTCTCCCGAGGGAGAATCTTGCCGATCTAGAAGACCTGAGCGAGGAGGAGCGTCAACGAATCAGCGTGCACCCGGCCTCGAATCTAGGTGACGTGCTCGACGCCGCGTTGCGACGGTCCGAACGATACGCCAGCCAAACACAGGGCG
>CAYLZR010000002.1:31733-38477 GCA_964388145.1 uncultured Gemmatimonadaceae bacterium
AGCTGAGCCCAACAGTGCGTAGGCGAGTGTCCGAACGAGGCGCCCGCCGCGCGAAACGGTCCTGCCTCCGCGGGCCAGTAAATCCCTAAAACAGTCAAAGATCTATTGCGATCTCGCCATCGTGAGTTTAGTAGTAGTAGTGGCTACTTCTCATGACAGATATCGATCTCACTCCGTTTGGCTTCACACCAACCGAAAATCTCGCGTACGGTGCACTGCTGAATTTGGGACCGTCCAGCGGGTACGCGGTGGCCAAGGAGCTGAGTATCGCTCGGGCAAACGCCTATCAGGCGCTGAACGGATTGGTGGCCAAGGGAGCTGCGGTTGTCACGGCCGACCAACCCCGGAGATTTCGGGGCGAACGCCCTGACGCCATTCTTGCCCGGGTCATCAACATCGAAGCTCAAAAACTCGATGCCCTCGAGACACAGATCCAAGCCGGCGGTCGGCAGGATGGGTCCGCATTGGTGGAGGTTAAGGGAAAACGCGCTGTTCTCGACATCACCCTTCGGACTCTCGCCCGGGAGCCCGATGAAGTCACCTGCATTGGTGCGGCGGATCTGTTGGTTGCGCTGGGGCCAGCCTGGCGACGACGGGCCTTGGACTCCCGGCGGAGCTCGGTTTGGCTGATTGGTGACGACCCGGGCGGCCTGCCCGTTCCGACGCGCGGGGGTATCGACCCCACCAAATCCGAGCAGCTATTCAGCGGGCTGGTTTTCTTGTTGCTTGCCGGCGATGTGGCGATTATTGCCCGAGTTGGCGATGGCGATCTATCTGGTTATTGGACAAGTGACATTACGATTGTGGGAGCGGCCCGCGGCCTGGCGGCGCACCTTGCTGGGGAGACCTAGGATTTATCACTCAAGAGACAGGTGATCTTACTGTAATTAGACGAACTCGAGATCGAGTCCGGCCAGTTTCGCCAGGTGCGCAACGCGGAAAGTCACATCTACCCTTCGCGAATCTGCGGTTTTGTCGCTTATCTCCAGGGGAAATGCAAATCCTACCAGACCCGATGGGCTCTTGGGAAAGGCCCTTAGCCTCTTGCCTTTCCAGATCCCGTCGGCATCGCAGTCTTTCAGGCACCGGGCCAGTGCCCTTTGCGCGGAAGCCGAGGCCTCCAGGGCATTGAGTCGGGCCAGCAGCTCCATCCAGTGCAGTGCAAATGGAAGGTCCTTGGGCCGCCCCGCCGGGTCGTTCTGTATCGGATCCCCGAGGATTTGAGTGGTTGGCTTGAATCCCTTGCTCCCCACCATGATCACAAACGCCTTCTTGGGCGCTGGTTGCGTGAGGAAATGCACGAACCGCTCGATGAAGTCGGCCCGCTCCCGCTGCAGATTTGGCATGTACGCGATGAGGGCCACAGAGTAGAGGCTGGGTGGATGGGCTTCCGGATGGAGAATGTACCTGGCGCCCTTCTTGATGAGTGGCTTTTCGGCGAGGTCGCTTCGGAGAAAATGCGACAGAGCGTTTGCAACCCGCTGTGCCGCGCCGCGCACCCGGGGGTCCTCGATCTGCCCGGAGTGAGTCAATGCAGCGGTTGCGGCCTCGTGCATTTCTCCCCGAGCCCAATGGGCGACGTCCGGATTTGCTTTGGCAGATTTACGGTACTCGAAGAGGAGTTTTGGGTCGTCGTCTCGCGAGAGAAGGCGGTAAAAGAGCCGATTCGCCAACTGGAATACCCGGTCGGTCGGGCGAAGGCCCATTTCGAGGAGTCGCCGGTATTGGGAGATCGTTCCTATATCCTTTATTCCCAACGCCTTAGACGCACCAACGCCGAGGATGTTCGACCCCCATGCCCCCGTAGATCGCTGTTTCCTAGTGATCTGGGTGACCCCTTTGTATTGCGACACTTTCTGCCTAAGGGTCGCGATCTCCTCGTGGTCGACAGCGTCGGCCGGCATGACATCGGTCAGGAGTCGCAGGCAGATCGCCGGCGACGCGTGAGTTCGCAGCCAAGTTACCGGCACTCGGTGTGAGCTAGGGAGTTGCAGTGGCTCTCCTCGGGATTTGACAGGGTGAGGCAAAAACGCGCGAAAATTTACCGATTTTGCAGGGGATCGGTAAGAGGGGATTTATCTACCGATTTCGCAGTCGGTCGGCTGCGGCGCGAAACTCGGAATCCTCGTTCCAGGCAGGAAATTCAGGCGTTTCCGCCAGGCGCCAGGCCAGGCGGATCATGGTTGATACCTGCTGCAAAAGGCCGTCGTAGTTGAAATCGGGTCGATACTCGTCCGACGGCTGGTGGTACCGGTTGGACATGTAGCTTGCGTACTGGGCCCGGCCCCAATCCGGCGGCCGATTGGCAAAGTCGAGACCCGGAACCAGCGAAAGGGCGGGGACGCCGGCGCGCGCGAAGGGGAAATGGTCCGACCGGTAGAAGCGGCCGCTTTCGGGGCTCGGGTCGGGCGCCAACCTCATGCCGTCGGCGCGGGCCACCTCCTCCGCCATTGCAAGCAGGCTGGATTTCTCGGCACCCAGCATGACCACGTCCCGGGTGCCTCCCCACAGGTTTGCTTGGTCGATGTTTACGACTGCCGCAGTTTGCGCGAGGGGCACGGGAGGAGATCTGACAAGAGCCTCCGCTCCAAGCAGCCCGGCCTCCTCAGCGGTCGTTGCAACGAAGTAGATGGATCGGATCGGGGTCGGTCCCGCCTGCGCGAGCGCGGTCGCCGACGCAATCAGGGCAGCGACGCCCGACGCGTTGTCCAGTGCCCCATTGTAGATCGAATCTCCGCCGATTGGTTGGCCGATGCCGTGATGATCGTAGTGTGCGGTGAGCACAACGGCCTGTTCTTCTCCGGCGGCGTCGGTTTCCAACCGCCCGATCACGTTCACCGATTCGAATCGTCGAATCCGACTCGCGATGTCGACGATGACATGTGCGTTCATGGGAATGGGGTGAAAGTCCCTGCGCGCGGCGCGGCGCATCATCAGGTCGTAGTCGATGCCGGCGCCGCGTACGATTTGTCGGGCGGCCTGTTCGGTAACCCACGCTCCAAACCGAAGCGTCTGCGGGCTTTCGCCTTCGACACGCACCTGTTCTCCCGACCATGAATTGCGCACAACCGTCCACGGATATGTCGCGCTTCGGTCGGTGTGTATAAAAATCGCACCGACGGCGCCCAATCGGGCAGCCTGCCCGATTTTGTAAGTCCAACGCCCGTAGTTCGTCATCTCCCGTCCGTTGAACACGGACGGGTCCTCGAGACCTGGATCGTTGACGAGCATCAACAGGATCTTGCCGGCTAGTGGCTGCATTTTGAAATCGTCCCAGGCCCACTCCGTCGCTTCGATGCCATAGCCAACGAACACCAACTCTCCGTCGGCAATGACCGCGGCCTCTGGACCGTGCGGCCACGCAACAAAATCGTCCAGGTACCGTAGCGCCGTCGTCTGTTGAGCGACGCCTACGACCATGGAGGGTGACGACGTAAGTCCAACGAGTTGGATGCGCTGGAAGAATGTTCCGTCGGGCGCCCCAGGGGCGAGGCCAGCCTCTTCAAACTGAGCTCTGATGTAATGCGCCGCTATAGTTGCACCACGGGTACCGGGCGCACGCCCCTCCAGGAGGTCGTCGGCGAGAAATCTTATGTGAGCGTCGAGTTGATTGGAGGTAGGTGTCGCGAGGGCACGCTGCAACGCCATGGTGTCGGGAATGGTTTGGGCGGCCATCGGCGCAGCACATCCGCCGAGGGCAAGCGCAGCGATCCCGCAACGGATGCCACTCTGGATTGCGCTCAACCTCAGGCAGGTCCCATCGGGCATCTTACCAACGTAATGGGTCCGGGACGTCTCCGAAGCGCCTCGCTCATCATAATCAGCGTCCTGCTGTCCAGGAAATCTACGGCCTCGCCTACGGGCTCAAAGGCTCCGAAGAAACAGGGATCGCCTTCTTGCACGAGAGCGCCGTCCACGAGTTTATAGAAGAAAAGCTCGGTGTACGATCGCACGACGACTCGGTCACCGCTCGGTGAAAAGGCAGCGCCCGTGACCCACGGCGCCATGACTCGCAACGCCAACATGCCGGGATCGTTTTTGGGACGCAAAACCAACTCGGCGGTGAAGAGTTTGTCCGGTTCTAGCGCATATGCTTGGATGGGACTCCGCTGGCCCTTGCTCACTAGGAGGATTTCCCCACTTGGTCCGACGGCCATTGCCTCGACGTCGTGCGGCCCGTCCTCGTATCGGAAGTCGACCCTTCTCGCGGGGTCCGTATTTCGGACGCCGCTCCGTCCGTCTACGGACACATTGGGTTCCGGAACGATATATATCGACACGCTGTCGCGACGCCGGAGATTGTCGCCGGTATCGGCGATGTAGAGACACTCGCCCGATTGCCTTGGGCACGGGCCAAGGGCGATGTCCTCCCAGTCGATATTCGTAGCTCCAGGGACGCGAAACGTAGCGAGGACATCGCCTTGCTGGTTGACCGCGTAGAGCCGGTTCTCGTGGCCCGAG
The DNA here is from genome assembly GCA_964388145.1 of uncultured Gemmatimonadaceae bacterium. Taxonomy (GTDB): domain Bacteria; phylum Gemmatimonadota; class Gemmatimonadetes; order Gemmatimonadales; family GWC2-71-9; genus B3T1B10. The sequence goes on from CAYLZR010000002.1 coordinate 36,195, forward strand.
TCGTTGTGGGTCCAGAGAATGCCGCCCCCGCCCTGGCGACGGCTGACGGCGACCCCGGAGCTTTCGCGGATCGAGTTGGGCAGTTCACCCACTTGTTCGCGCAACACCGGCATCACCCGTGGGCGGTCGTTGGTCGACGATGGTTTGCACGCCGTGAGCGTTCCCGATGCGAGAAGCGTCAACCACAAGCAGGCCAGAGACTTACGGGTATCAAGCATGAGCACCATCAAGGTAGCTTAGCGCTTGCCCACCGGCGAGCGGCCGGTGATCTTTCTCGCATGGACGAAGGCCTAGATAGGCGTTTCGGACTGTCGGGGCGCGTCTTTTTCTTGACCGAAGATCCCGACCTGGTCCGGCGGCAGCTTGGCGGCGAAGATCTCCCGTTTCCCAACGATTTCAGGCTCCGGGATGACATATCCACGGACGAGATCACGCCCGCGTACATCTGCTACTACTATGACGAGACGTTGGGCGAGTTTCCGTACTTGGGACTGAAGTGCGGTGACGAGCTGCCCGTCACACGGGGAAGTGTCAAGGCGGGCGGTTTTGCGTGCTCAGTCAGCGGGAAGAGGCGCGGTAAGGGTTCGTCGCGCGAGCAATCACCCTACGCCGAGAGGTGCGCCGGGATCAGGTTGGTGATCGCGGAGAGTATCGAGCGCATCTATCGGGAGAACTGTCAGAACCTCGGCATCCTCACGAGCACGGATTTCTCTCTCATCGACCGCCTGCGCAACGGCGAAGAGATTCCGCTGAGTGTGTTCACGGACGGCGAAGGTGAAATCACTCGCAGGATCATCGAGTACGGCGGACTGTTCCAGTACAACGTCGCACGGCGCGAAGGCACGGAGCGTGTGCCTACGATCTCGACGCCCGCCAGGCCCATGAATCTCGGCGAGAAGATCCTGGCACGGCATTGGGTGACCGATCTCGCGGGCGATGCGATCGGCGTTCCATATGTTCGCCCAGGTGACGAAGGTTTCGTGCGCACGGACATCCGGTTCAGTCACGAGTACGTTACTCCCATGGCGGCGATCTTTTGGGACCAACAAGTTGGCGCTGATGAAAAGATCGTCGACCCGGAGTCGGTGTTCCTGTTCCGCGATCACCTGACCTTTTTAGAACTCGCGATGACGGACGAGCGCAAAGCCGCAGGATTGCTCGACATCGCGCTCGAGTTGAAGAAGAAGCAGGAAGAATTCGCCGAGAAGCAGGGTGTAAAGCTCTATGGCGAGCTTCCACGCATCGGGCGCAACGCGGCCCCTCGCGGCTCCGAGGCCATTTGTCACTCAAAGATCCTCGAGCAACACGCACTGCCTGGCCACCTGATCATCGGTAGTGATTCTCACACTCCGCACGCGGGTGCCATAGGGTCTATCGCGTTCGGCGTTGGGACGACGGCGATTTTCAATTCTTGGCTCACCAAGGACGTGCGCCTCCGGGTCCCGCGCTCACTTCTGATTCGTGTCATTGGTAGAAGGCCGTCTCATGTCACGGCGAAGGACTTCATGTTGCAGATCCTGCGTCATCCGTACGTGCGCAATGGTCATGCCATCGGGAAGATCGTCGAGTATGCGGGGGAGGCCGTTCAAGATCTCTCGGTGGACGAGCGGGCAACGATGACTAACATGGCGGCTGAGGTGGGTGCGTTTACCGGGATCATTGCGCCGGATGAGAAGGTGGTAGAGTTCCTGGCGCGCGAACGAGGCATGAACCCCGACGACGTTCGTCCGCTCTTCAAAGGTCTGTATTCGGATGAAGAAGCAGACTACGAAGAGATCATCGATATCGACGCCGCCGACATGGAGCCGATGGTTGCGCTTCCAGGCGACCCGGGGAACGGCTTGTTCATTCGTGAGTTGGGCGATCGGGTAAACGTGGACGTCGCGTACGCGGGGTCGTGTACCGCCGGCAAGAAGTCGGACATGGATATGTACGCGCAAGTGTTTCAAGACGCAGTGGACAGGGGATTACGCGTGCACGAATCCGTCGATTGCTTCATTCAGTGCGGTTCTCAAGCGGTGAAGCGTTACTGCGAAGAAATGGGCTATTTGGATGTGTTCGAAAAAGCAGGCGCGCAATTCATCGAGCCGTCCTGTGGGGCCTGTATCAACGCCGGACCCGGCGTGTCGTACGATACGGAAACCGTCACGATCAGTGCAATCAATCGAAACTTCCCCGGGCGCTCGGGACCCGGACAACTGTATCTCGCCAGCCCCTACACGACGGCCGCCAGTGCGATTGCGGGTTATATCTGTGAGTGGGATCGGGGAGCGGGGAGCGGGG
>CAYLZR010000002.1:38577-41643 GCA_964388145.1 uncultured Gemmatimonadaceae bacterium
CGGGGGTCGAAAGTAGCGTTACCTCGCGGGCCCTCTCACCGCTCGAATTGAGGCGGCGGCAGGCCGGTCGCACGGCTGGGGAGAAAAGCTCCAGCCGGATAGCGGCCGCTGGCATTCCACAAGACCCAATCGGTGAGTCCGACGTCGTACGTCGCGTTTATCTGCGCGCGGATTTCCTTGGGTCCGTAACGCACACGACGGATGGAGAAAGACTGCAGCCATGGTCGAATGCGGGCGGCGTTACTTAGCTTTTCGTTCCGCTTCACCCCGTCCGCCAGGGCCCGACTCACGACGGCGTACGGTTCAGCATTGGGAAAAGCCAAACCGTACGCGCCGCGGTAATAGTGGCTGGGATACACCATCGGAAGTACCACGTCGACCAGGCTCGACACGTCCTCCCAATATTGTCCGATCCCCATGTCGGACTTGGCCGAGGTCGTGAGTCCAAACACGTCAACGGTAAGGGGAACGCCAAGGTCTTTCACGCGGTCCCGGACTTTAGCGAGATTAGTCGCAATGGCGTTGCGGCGAGACTGACCGTCCCGGCGCGCCGGGAAGATGGCCTTCGCGAGCATTTCCGCCGGCTCGTCGGGAAAGCGGATGTAGTCGAATTGAATCTCGGCGAACCCCATGAGCACGGCTTCGCGTGCGATGTCGGCTGCGTAAAGCCATACCGAGTCGCGATAGGCGTCCACCCAATGATGGCCGAGTCGATCCTTCCACAGGCCGCCATCCACGTGGCGCACTGCCCATTCGGGTTTGCCATTAGCGAGCAGCGGGTCTTTGGCAACGACGATCCGGGCAACGGGATGGATGCCACGTTCTTGCAAAAAGGCCAGGCGTTGTCGTACGTCCCGTGCCCGCACGAGACCGTTCGCTCCAATCGCTATTGCGATCGGCACGCTCGAGCGATACGTGAGAAAGCCGGTCCCATCTTTTACGTCGATGACAAACGAGTTGACCTCCGTGGTGTCGGCTAACCGCACGAGGTCATAGAATCGACGTCCGCCGAATACCCAGGCGTTGAGATACACACCGCGCACGACGGCTGGGGTCTCCCCTACAGGGGGCGGCGGCAGATCGATCGGTTGTAAGCTTTGCGGGATAACATCGTCCAGGTAATCCGGAAGATGCTCGTCTCGCCAAATCCCGCGCCACGGATAGTCGTTGGACGCGTACTGTGATGCGAAGGTAGTGACCCCATTCGCCGGCAGTGGTACTTCGCCGACCGGCGGAGCCGGTAAATGGATGGGTGGCAGGGCCATCGCCACGATGTGGGCGAGGTAGTCGGGAGGCTCGGCATCGTGCAGGATCGCTTGCAGCACGGCAGCCCCCGCCCCCGCCCCCGCCCCCGCCCCCGCAGGTTGCTGCGAGGCGAGAGGCGAAGAGCCGACGACCAACCCGCTCAGGAGGAGCGGGTAGAGAGACCGAGGAAACATGACGTTATGGTGTGCTTGCGTCTCGACGAGCTTTGAGTGCGTTGAAGAAGAGCAGATATGTACCGACGCCCGGAACGAACCATAGGACGGTTTCGGGGGCCGGGACGACTTGCGCTGCGAACGGCATCGCCGCCAGCAGCGCAAGACCCAGCGAAAGATGGATTCGCTGTTTGTGAGACTTCATCGCTATTGCATCAGTTGACTCGTCTCAACTCTACTCGTCGGTTCTCGGCCTTCCCTGCCGTGGTGGCGTTCGTCGCGATCGGCAGGTCAGGGCCATACCCCCGAGAATCCATCTGGCTCAGCGGAACGCCCTGCTGGGCCAAATATGCACGCACGGCCTCGGCGCGGCCACGGGACAAGCGCATATTGAGATCGTATCCACCCGTCGCGTCCGTGTGTCCGCCGATCTCAATCCGAACGTCCGGATTGCCGAGCAACGACACGGCAACAACGTTCAACACCGCATAGGAGTCCTGTGTGAGTCGCGAGCTACCCGACGTGAAGTTCACGCCCTGCAGGATCAGCGGTTGCTCCCGACCCGTCACTTCGTCCACCACAAATAGCACCGGGCAGCCTACACTGTCGACCGTCGTGCCGGCCGCGGTGCTCGGGCAGCGATCGATCCGGTCGACCACACCGTCGAGGTCCGTGTCCGTGTCGGGTTCGCAACCGACCTCGTTCACCATCGTGTTGGGGGGTGTGTCCGGGCACTCGTCCAAGTGATCGAAGACCCCGTCGCCGTCTTGGTCGAGGGGGCAACCCAACGCGTCAACCATCACGCCCATCGGCGTGCCGGCGCACTGATCGATTCCGTCGAACACGGTGTCGAAGTCTTCGTCAGATGGGCACCCATTCCCGTCGACGATCGCGCCGGTCGGCGTGTCGGGGCACTGATCGATGCCGTCGAATACGGTGTCGCTGTCCTGGTCCGTTGGGCAACCATTGTCGTCCGCAATGGCGCCGGTCGGCGTGTTGGGACAAATGTCGATCCCGTTGAGCACACCGTCGGAATCGGAGTCCGAAGGACATCCTTGTGCGTCCACGTCCGCGCCCCCGGGTGTATCCGGGCACTCGTCCAAACCGTTGAGGACGCCGTCCGTATCGCTATCGCTCGGACAACCGGCCTTGTCGACTGTGGCGCCTTGGGGTGTGTTCGGGCAGTCGTCGCGACTGTTCCGAACGGTGTCGAAGTCGTCGTCACGAGGGGTGCCACCGAAACTGTAGACCGACAATCCGGCGGTGGCGCTGATATTGATGGAACCGCCGGTGGCCGAAAGCGCGTTCGAGCTGGGCACGTACGTGGCGCGGCCTTCGATTCTGAACGCGGCTCGCGAACCCAACGTCAGCCGGGGACCCATGACGAGGTGGAATCCGCTGTCTTCAAATTCCTGGGCGGCCCGGTAGAAAAGGCGCTCATATCCGAGTCCGATCGACCAGGCGCTACCTCCCAGTGGGGCGTGGGCGAAGAGGGTCCCGCCGACACGGGTTGCGGTGACTCTACCTGCCTGCCCTCCAGTGGTCGTCTCGGTGTAATCGCCCGAGGCCTCCAGGGAGAGCATGCGACTGAAGAAGATGCCCAGCCGACCCCCGGCGCCGAACTCGTTGCCGAAGCCAAGGTTCGAAT
>CAYLZR010000003.1:0-5684 GCA_964388145.1 uncultured Gemmatimonadaceae bacterium
GTTGCCCAGCGAATACTACACATGGTTCGACAAGGTAGTGCACTTCGTGATGTTCGCAGGCCTGGCACTCATCGGATATTGGAATGTTGGATCGATTACTCTGGTCGTACTCTTTACCGTCACGCTGGCCGGAGGAACCGAACTGCTCCAGGGGTTCTTGCCATTTCGCAGCAGGGAGATCTGGGACTTTCTCGCAGGCGCGGGCGGCGCACTCGCCGGCATCGGAGTACTAGTCATTCAAGCGCGCAGGAAATGAGCCATCCGTATTTTATCCTCAACGGATAGTAACGATCGCTCAGTCGATCTGAATCGCCGACACGTCGAACGACGGCTCGGGAAACTTCATATCCAATGACTCGAGCTTTTCTACGATCGCAGAGCCAACCGCCAGATTGCGGAACCACTTCCGGTTCGCCGGAATGATGTACCAGGGCGCCCACTCGGTGTTACACCGCGTGAGCGCCGCCTCGAACGCCTCGGTATACGCATCCCAATGCGGACGCTCGCTGAAATCCGCGGGAGAGATCTTCCAGTGCCGCGTAGGATCGTCCAATCGACCTTGGAGACGTTTCTTCTGCTCGTCCTTGCTGATATGCAAATAGAACTTCAGGAAGACGATGCCGTTCTCGGAAAGGTTCTTCTCAAACGCGTTGATCTGATCGTATCGCTCTGACCACTCTTCCTTTGGAACGAGATCGTGCACCCGCACCACCAGCACGTCCTCGTAGTGCGACCGATTGAAGATCCCAAAGTCCCCCTTGCGGGGGACGGCTCTGTGGATACGCCACAAGAAATCGTGATCGGCTTCTTCGTCGGACGGCTTCTTGAACGAGGTGACGGTCGTCCCCTGCGGATTCACTCCTCGCATGACGTGCCGGATCGTGCCGTCCTTGCCCGAGGCGTCCATCCCCTGCAGGACGATGAGCAATCCTCGTTTGTCTTCGGCGTAGAGGAGGTACTGTAGCTCGTTGAGGCGCCGAGTGATTTGCTTGAGGGCCCGGCGGGCGGTCTTCTTGTCGGTGTACTCGGCGGTGTTGTCGGGATCGTAATCGGCGAGGGTAACTTTGGTTCCCGGAGGGACCCGGTAGCGATCCCCGATGCTCATCGCCAGGAACGGGGAACGACGTCGGGCTTGGTTGCCGCAACGGCTCCCAGCCCCTCCGCGGCCTCGATCCTGGGTCGAATCGTCTCCAGGTCGCGGAAACCCACGAGACGCCGCTCGTCTTCGTCCCACAACGTCATCCACAGGGTCTTGACGCTGTCCCAAAAACGAAGCTGCGTCACATTCTGGACCTCGGGGTTCTCGTCGAAACACTGCTGCAGGCGATAATTGGGGATCCGACTGCACACGTGGTGAATGTGATGCAAACCGATGTTTCCGGTGAACCACTGGAACACCTTAGGCAGTACGTAGTGGGAACTGCCTTCCAAACCGGCGGTGTAGTAGTCCCACCGCTCGCGGTACCGCCAATACGTGTCCTCGTATTGATGCTGCACGTAAAATAGGAATACGCCCAAGGATCCGGATATGATCGTTATCGGGAACTGGACCAGAAGGAAACGGTCGATCCCAATGGTAAGCCACATGATGGTCACAACCGCGAGCAGTCCTGCATTGGTCATGTGGACGCTCCCCCACTCGCGTTTCCACGAGCGCGGGGTGTCGGCCGGATAGCGATGCTTGAAGACGAACTGGTAGATGGGCCCAATGATCAGCAACACGGCGGCGCTGCGGTATAGCCGATAGCGCAACCGGTTGAATCTTGATAGGCCGAGGTATTCGCGCACGGTCAGTGTGGCAATGTCGCCGAAGGTTCGTTGGTCGAGATTGCCGGATGTGGCGTGGTGGATGGCGTGGGTTCGGCGCCAATAATGGTACGGCACCAAGGTTAAGACTCCTATGATCGAGCCCAACACATCGTTTGCCCGCCGGGATTTGAAGAACGACTGATGCCCGCAGTCGTGCTGGAGTATGAACATCCTCACCACGAACAGCGCCGTGGGGACGGCCAGAGCCAGCGTCAGCCAATACGAGACGCCCAGGCTCCAGACCATCGCGATCCACAATGCCACGAAGGGGACGGCCGTATTGATCAGCTGGAAGAGGCTACGCCACAGGCTGGACCCCTTGTAGGGCTCCATGATGGCGTTCCAGTCCACATCCGTCTGCAGGCGGCTTGATTCCAATCCTCGGTCTCCGTTTTGGGGGCGCATAAGACTGGGGGTTTAGGGCGTAAAAAGCCAGTCCCAAGGGGAGAAGGGAGAGGGGAGAGGGGGGAGGGCCGCCCATCCGTACCGAGGGGTTGAGACGGGCCCTCTCCCTTCTCCCCTCTCCCCTCTCCCCCCACTATCTTCCGCCCCAGCCATGCCAAGTACCTCACGATTCCTCGCCTGGCTGCGCGCGGTCGGGGCGATTGTCAGCGAACGCGGCCAGGCGCTCACCAGGAAAATTCCCGCCCTCGGCATCGATGAGAGCACGCTCCTCGTCGGGTTAGCGGTGGCTATCGGCGCAGTCGTCGGGCTGGCGGTGATCCTCTTCTACAAGCTCATCGACGTGACCCAGGCCCTGGCGTTGTCGGCGGCCGGGAGCATGACCGGCATCGGCAGCCTCTCCATCGCCGTGGTGGTCGTAGCGGGACTGGCCCTCGCGAGGGTGCTCGTGATCTACGGCGCGAACGATTCGGACGGCGAAAACATTCCGGATGTGACCCGCGCTGTCGCCAAGCGCGGAGGCATGATCCGGGCCATTCCGGTAGCTGTGAAGACGGCAGGCGCTGCCATCGCCATAGGAGCCGGGGGAAGCGTCGGGGCGGAAGGTCCGGTCGCGGTGGCCGGAGCGGCGCTCGGATCGAGAATCGGACGGTTCTTCCGGTCGAGCCCGGTGCGGCTCCGGGTGCTGGTGGCATGCGGATCGGCGGCCGGGATATCCGCCGCGTTCAACGCACCGATCGCCGGAGTCTTTTTTTCGTTGGAAAAAGTCCTCGGCACGTTCGGGGTGAGCGCGTTTCCACCGATCCTCGTCGCGAGCGTCATCGCGGCTGCGGTTTCGCGCGCGTTTTTCGGCAGCGCGCCCGTCATCGAGATACCCGAGCAATACGGCATCGGATCTGCCAGTGAGTTGATCTTGTACGCAGTGCTCGGAGTGGTGACGGGCTTGGTGGCGGTGTTTTACACGCGTGGCATGTATGTGATACCCGATCTGCTCGGCCGGTTCAAGTCCACCTGGGCACGGGTCGTGGCGGCGGGTGTGGTCGTGGCAAGCCTCAACATCGTCTTCCGGGCGGATCTGTGGGGCCGTGGGCACGAGACGCTCAACATCGGGATCATCGGGGAGCGTGAGGCGTACTTCCTAATAGCCCTGGCCTTCGCAAAGCTGATCGCCACATCGATGACGATCGCCGCCACGCGGGTCGGTGGGGTGTTCACGCCCGCACTATTCATCGGAGCCACGCTTGGCGGGGGGCTTGCCAGGGCCGCCTCCGGACTCCTGCCCGGATTCAACATCGTCCCCGAGGCGTTTGCCCTGGTCGGAATGGCGGGGCTGGTAGCCGGAGCGACACACGCTCCATTGACTGCGATCATGATCGTGTTCGAGATGACCAGCGATTACGATCTGATCCTTCCCTTGATGTTGACCGGTGCTATTGCGTACATCACTGCCCGCCGAATTTACCCGCACTCGATTTACTCCGAATGGCTGGTTCGCAAAGGTGAAAGGATCGCCCACGGCCGGGATACCGCTCTGCTCGAGCAACTGGAGGTCCGCAGGTGCTACAACCCCGACCCGCACGTGATCGGCGAGACCGCCACCGTCCCGCAGATCATCAAGGCGATTGGCTCGAGCCCCCAGACCGAGTTCCCCGTCATCGACGGCGAACTCCGGTTTCTGGGAATGCTGACCTACGACGACTTGCGCACCGTGATTGCCGATGCGGAATCGCTCGGTGAAGTGGTCGTGGCGGGAGACCTCGCCAACTCGGAGTATGAGAGCGTGACGCGACAGGACACGCTACATACCGCTCTCCAACGACTCGGCGTCCGAGGAAGTCATCACATCCCCGTGGTAGACGCCGACGACAACGGGAAACTCGTGGGGCTCGTCAGCCGGCAGGAGATCTTCGCCGCCTACGACCGCGCGCTCCTCGCCGAGACTGAAGGGTCGCTCTAGTGAAACCTCAGAGTATCTGTAGATTGCTCCCGTTCATGACACGAACCTTTCCTGGCGCGGCCGTCGCGTTCCTCGCCTTGGCACTGGCCCTGTCCGCCGACCCCGCCGAGGCGCAATACATCGATGCGCGACTGATCCCCAAAGGCGCGCTGCGGATCGACTTTTCGCCGCACTACACGAATTACAATTTCCGATTCTCACTCGGAACGCCGGGCCTGTTTGACGGGACGGCGGAACCCCTCGGGACGGATCTCACCGTACCGCTAGCCGGCAGCAATATCTTTCCCACTCTGGCGGCGGCGGAGGCCGCGATCCAGACATTCAGCGGCGACGCGACGTATCAGATCAATGTGGGGAGTTTCCGGACGATTCGTGATGCCGACGTGCGCCACTTTCCTTTTGGCTTCTCCCTGGGGCTTCTCGATCGCCTGACACTGCGCGTCAACATACCCATCGTTACTACGCGCTCGCAGGTCACTTTCACCAACGACACCACAGACGCCAACGTCGGTTGGAACCTGGCCAACGAAAACTACGGCGACGCAACGACGGCGGCCCAGGCCGCGGCCCTCATCAGTCAGCTTACGACGGCCATCTCTGACGTACAGGCTGCCATCGCCGCCGGCAACTTCGGCTGTCCAACCGAAGCGGGGTGCGACCTCGCACGCGCATCCGTCACGCGCGCACAAACGCTACTCGGCAATCTGCTCGCGATAACCGGGATGGCGACCGGCGCCGACCCCGTTCCCTTCGCGCCGCTAGCGGCGTCGGCGGTAGGCACCACACTGCTCGCCGAAATTGCCGCCGTGGCAAGCGTATTGGGCGCGTTGGGTGCAACGGCTGTGACCGCCGCGCTCCCGCTACCAACGGACAGGCTGAGCGCTGACGCGATCAACACCACGCTGTTGGGAGGACCGGACTTCGCAGCGGCACCGATCGCTTTCAACCGCCAGACCAAGTTCGGCGACATCGAGGTCGAAGCGCGGTTGGGCGTGTTGATGGAACCGGCGGTGCGCGCCGTGCTGGCCGCTACGCTTCGGCTGCCAACCGGACGACCCGCTCAAGCCGACAACTTCGTCGACATCGGCACCGGAGACGGGCAGATGGATCTGGAGGTGGGCATCGAGGGCGCACTCGAACCCGGCAGCTCCGTCGGTGTCTCTTTTGCGGCTTCGTATACGCTTCAGTTGGCGCACAGCCTCGACCGTCGGGTGACGACGCCCGACGCGCCGCTCGTGCCCGCGAGTTTCCAAGCCCGGGTGGACCGGAAGCTCGGAGATGTCATCCGCTTCTCGGCCTACCCCACCGTACGTCTTTCCAGCGTGCTCCGGGTTTTTGGTTCGGTGCACTATTATCGCAAAGACCGCGACAGATTCAGTTACTCCGGCTCGGCGCCGGCCGGCGCACCGCCAGCCGCGCTACTCGAAACCGAAACCGAGATGCGCACCCTGAGCTTCGGAGCCGGCATCGCGTACCGTTCTGATATGACGTCGACGGGGCGCACGCTACCCATCGA
>CAYLZR010000003.1:5784-34376 GCA_964388145.1 uncultured Gemmatimonadaceae bacterium
CCGGCATCGCGTACCGTTCTGATATGACGTCGACGGGGCGCACGCTACCCATCGAGGCAGGCCTCAACTACCGATCGGCCTTTCCGGATCGGGCGGGTTGACGCCGAAAGCGAATAGCATGCAGCTGTATTTGCGGCTGTTTTACCGACTGTTTGGGGAGGGAACCGTGAGCCGTGAGCCGTGAGCCGTGTGCCGCGGTAGAGGCCCCCAACTGCTCACGGCTTACGGCTCACGGCTCACGACTCACCGCCTTACCGACGTTTCTGTTCGACCTTCCGACTGTCCGACCAACTCTCGGGCATGCTGCAACAAGCCGGGATCCTCGCTGTCTCCCAACATGCGAGCGATTTCTTTGACTCTGTCCTCGCCGCTCAAGACTTCGACGCTTGCCGTCGCCACTCCACCCTCCTCCCCCTTGGTCACTTTAACGTGATGGCTTGCGCGGGCGGCGATCTGCGGCAAGTGGGTGATCACCAGCACCTGACGAGACTCGGCGACCTGGTCCAAAGCGTCGGCAATCTTTGAGCCGGTGGCACTACCAACGCCCTGATCCACCTCGTCGAACACGAGCGTTTGCACCACGTCGTGCGCAGCCAGGACCACCTTCAGCGCGAGCATGATGCGCGACATCTCGCCACCACTCGCAACCTGGGCAACCGGACGTGGGTCGAGACCTTTGTTGAGTTGCACGACGAACGTCACGTCTTCCCGGCCATTGGGGCCAACCTTGTCGAGCGTCCGGAACTCTGCCATGAATGTCGCGCCGGGCATCCCCAGCGCCGGCATCAATTGTTCGACTTCCACACTGAGGCGCCCCGCCGCCGCTTGTCGCGTTTCCGTCAACGAGACCGCCGCCTCGCCGAGCCGCTGCTCGGCGTCGGCGCACCGGTCGGCGATGTATGCAAGATCCAGATCAGCAGTATCCAACAAGTCCAGCTCGCGACGCGCCTCGTCCCCCGTCTGCAACACGGCGTCTATGGTCGAGCCGTACTTTTGCAGCAGACGGTAAATGCGGTCGCGGCGCTGTTCGACCTCAGCCAACCTTCCCGGGTCACGCTCGATCGACGCCGAGTATGCCCGAACCTCACGAGCTAATTCTCCGATGTGGGCGATGGCGGCTTCCACGAGTTCGTTCCAGCGAGCCACGCTCTCATCGATACGTTCCAACTGATCCAGCGCCTTACGTACCGCACCCATCACGTTTTCCGCGCTCGACTCTGGTTCGCCATCGAGCAGCTCGGTGATTTGATCCGAAAGACGTGTCAGTTCCTCGACGTTACCGAGCCGCTTCGCCTCGGTCGTGAGGGTGTCGTCTTCGCCAGGCTTGGGATCGGCGTCTTCGATCTCTTTTGCGACGTGGCGCAGGTAATCGGCGCGCTTCATGACTTCGTCGCGGCGTGCAATCAGCTCGGTTTCCTTTCCCTTTAATTCGGACAGCTCCCGATGGATTTCCTTCACGTGGCGGCGCTCCTCACCCGCCCCACCGAAGGCGTCGAGGATGTCGCGCTGTGCGGCCGGCCGCAGGAGCGATTGGGCTTCGTGCTGTCCGTGGAGATCTACGAGCGAGCGACCCAGCTTGGACAGCACACCGACGGTCGTGGGACTCCCGTTGGCCCAGGCCCGATTCCGGCCTTCGGCGTTGATGTCCCGCCGCACGATGAGCATGCCTTCGTCGATCTCGACACCGGCCTCGTCCGCCGACGCGTGCACGTGCGCCGCGCGGCCGAGTTCGAAGGCCGCCTCCACGACCGCCCGCGGGGCACCAGGGCGAATGACGTCGGTATTGGCGCGCTCGCCCAGCAGCAAGCCCAGCGCGTCGATGAGGATGGATTTCCCCGCCCCGGTTTCACCGGTCAGCACGTTCAGACCGGGTTGCAGAAGAAGTGTAGAGTCAGAGATGACGGCGAGGTCGCGGACGCGGAGCTCGGTTAGCACATCACACCCTTTCGCGATCGCTAAGGTCTCCCCATTGTAGCTTGCTGCGCACCCGGTCGAAGAACCCTTCTGTCCCCAACCGTACCATTTGTACGGGATCCTCAGCGGCTTTGACGCACACCGCACTCCCGGGTTCCAGGGTCTTGTCCCACTGTCCGTCGTAAGAAACCAGAACGGAATCCGTATACGGTGAGAGCTGCTCGATCCGGATGGCCGCCGAGGACGGTACGACAATGGGCCGTACCGCCAAGGTGTGTGGGCAAATGGCGGTGACGAGCAAACTTTCCACGCCCGGAACCACGATGGGGCCGCCCGCACTCATCGAGTACGCCGTGGACCCGGTGGGTGAAGCCACAATGATCCCGTCGGCACTGTACTGGCCGACGACCTCTCCGTCGACCGTCACCCGAAACCGCAACACCCGGGCGACGCCGGCTTTGTGCACGACAACATCGTTCAGTGTGAAGTCCGGAGCGCCTTCACCGTCCTCATCAACGATGGTCGTGACCAAAGCAAGGCGCGATTCGATCTCGTAATTCCCATCCGCGAACGCTTGAAGCGCGTCTTCCATGCCATCGAGAGGCGCCGTCGTGAGGAAGCCGACCCGCCCCATATTCACACCCATGATCGGAGCACGACGCCCGGCCAACACGTGCGCACCACGCAATAACGTGCCATCGCCGCCGAATGTCATGAGGAGGTCGAGGGATTGGGACTCGTCGAGGACCGGAACCGGACTCGGCCAGAGATCGGCGAGGGCCTTATCGGTGTACAGCGTGAAGTTATGGGTCGGAGCGACGGCGAGAAGCCGGGCCAGGACTCCGGGAATTTCAGCGTACCGAGGGTTCCCGACGACCCCGAGGTTCATGCTGTTGAAAGGCTCTCCTCACCGGCCCGTGCACGCACACGCTCCGCGATACCTTCCACGCTCAACCCGACTGACGCCAACTGTGAAGACCGCGGCGCGTGTTCGTACGTCCGATCGGGAGCACCCATCACGCTTACCCGCACGTCTGGCGCCATCCTGTGAACGATAGAAGACAGATACGAACCGAACCCGTTCACGACGGTTCCGTCTTCAACGGTCACGAGGAACCGATGGTCGGCAACGATGGTCTGCAACATGTCTCGGTCGATGGGCTTGATGAAACGGCAGTTGACGACTGAAATATCGAGGCCGTCGGCTGCGAGAAGTTCGGCCGCTTCCATCGCCGGGTCGCACATCACACCGACCGCGAGAACCGCGCAGTCTTTCCCCTGACGGAGCATCTCCCAAGTTCCATACTCTACGGCGCCCACTTCGGCCGCGGGAGGGGCGGCGGCGGGAGCATTGTCTCTCGGGTAACGCAGGCTGAACGGTCCGTCCTTATGTGCGAGCGCGCACCGCAGCAACCCGATCAACTCGGCGCCGTCCCTGGGCTGCGTCACCGTCATGTTGGGTACGGCCAGGAGATAGGCGATGTCGTACAACCCCATGTGCGTTTGGCCGTCGGCTCCGACCATGCCCGCCCGATCCATGCAGAAGATGACCGGCAGCTTCTGTATTGCGACATCGTGGATGATGCTGTCGTACGCACGCTGCAGAAAAGTCGAGTAGATCGCGAGAATCGGTCGAATACCTTGCGTGGCCAGACCCGCGGCGAACGTCGTGCCGTGCCCCTCGGCGATCCCCACGTCGAAGAACCGCTCAGGCCATTTCTTCTGGAAGATGTTCGTTCCCGTACCCGACGGCATCGCCGCGGTAATGGCAACGAGTTCGGGGTGTTCGGCGGCCAGCTCGGTAATCGCGGTGCCAAAAACCTTCGTCCACGCCGGAGGGCTTTTCCCCTTTGACGGCTTGAGCTCTCCGGTGACCGGATCGTATGGCTTGCGAGCGTGAAATTTCTCGACGTCGGGCTCGTGTAGCGGGAATCCTTTGCCCTTCTCCGTCAACACGTGTACGACGAGCGGTCCGGTCACGCTCTTGGCCGTCTTGAACGTATTGATCATCGCCGCAATGTCGTGCCCGTCAATGGGTCCGAAATACCGGAAACCCAACTCTTGGAACAGCATTCCGGGCGACCAGAGATTCTTGACGCTCTCCTCGATGTTCCTCGCGAAATCGACCATACGCTTTCCGCCGACGAACTTGGAGGTCCTGCTGATGATGTTCTTCGCAATCTCGCGGAGCTTGTTCGCCATGGCCGACGCTTCGATCGACCCAAAGTATTTGCTGATCGCGCCGACGTTGGGTGCGATGGACATTCCGTTGTCGTTGACCACCATGATGATGTTACGGTCGGAATGGCCGGCATTGTTCATTCCTTCATACGGCATGCCGCTGGTCAAAGCGCCGTCGCCCACGACGGCCACGACATGATGATCCTCGCCCTTTATGTCGCGGGCCGCCGCCATGCCCAGCGCAGCCGACATTGCCGTACCCGCGTGGCCGGCACCGAACTGATCGTGCTCGCTCTCGGTACGACGGAGGAAGCCCGAAAGGCCACCCTCCTGACGCAACGTTGGGAGACGGTCGCTTCGACCGGTGAGGATCTTCCAGGGGTAGCCCTGGTGCCCGACGTCCCACAGGATCTTGTCGCGCGGGGAATCGAAGCTGTACAGGAGAGCCACCGTCAGTTCGACCACGCCGAGGCCGGCCCCAATGTGCCCCCCGGTTTCGGAAACAACGTCGATGAGCCGCTCACGAACCTCGTCAGCCAGCTGCTGGAGCTGTTCGCGCGGGAGCCGCTGCACGTCGTCAGGGCCGCGAATGGATTCCAAGAGCGACATGTGGTTTCGTCGATTCCTTTCGTGACGTCGTTACGATCGCCGATCTACAACGAACTTAGCGAGACTACCGAGGAGAGGGGAGTCTATCCCGCCGCCCCCCAGATGGTCCATGGCACGGCGGACGGCGTCCTGAGCCTCTTTCATGGCCGTCTCGGTGCCCAACAGGGTGGCGAAGGTGGCCTTGTGCTGCCGGGCGTCCTTTCCGGCGGTCTTCCCAAGCTCCTGCGAGGTGGCCGTGGCGTCCAATACGTCGTCGGCGATCTGGAAGGCTACGCCGATCTCGCGGCCATAGGCCCGAACCGATGCGAGCCGAGCCGCGGTCGCTCCGGCAGCGATGGCCCCCATGGCAGCGCTCGCCGTGATCAGGGCGCCGGTTTTACGACGGTGGATCTCGCGCAGCTCGTCGAGCGAGATCGGGCGACCCTCGGCCTCGAGATCCAGCACCTGGCCTCCGATCATGCCGCTGGCACCGGCGGCCCGGAACAGCTCCATTCCGATCTCGCCCATCGTCTCGGTATCGAGGCCCAGCCGCTCGCATCCCGCGGCCAGGACGCGCGCCGCGAGGGGCACCATCGCCAATCCGGCCTCCACGGCCACGCCGACCCCGAACTTTCGATGAGTCGTGGGCCGGCCGCGCCGAAGATCGTCATCGTCCATGCACGGAAGGTCATCGTGGACCAGCGAGTAGGTGTGGACGACTTCGACCGCCGCCGCGATTTCGGACACGTCACCCGTTCCGCCAAGCTCCCGGTAAACTCCCAGGACCAAGGCCGGGCGGAGACGTTTGCCCGGGGCGGTCAGGCTGTACTCCACCGCCTCGCCGACAGGTTCGGGCAGATCGTCGCGGACCCGATCGCACCAGTCCTCCAACACCGCGTTGGCAGCGTCGCGCGCTTCGGCGAGGAACGTTACCAGATCAATCGTCGATGTCGTCACTCGGGAGTGCTCCATCGGCCGCCTTCAGGACTTTCTTGACGGTGAGTTCGGTGTCGTCGAGCAGTTTGCGGGCATTCTTGAGTCGCTTGACTCCCTCTTGGAACAATTCCAGGGCTTCATCGAGATCCACCTCGGAGTCTTCCAACGTCCGGACAATCGTTTCGAGCCGTTCCAGCTCTGTTGCGAAGGACAAACGCTTCGTCACGACTCGTCTCCTGCAACGCGCGCGCGCACGTCACCATCGGTCACGGTAAGACGGAAATGCGTTCCTTTCGCAAAGCTCGTGACCGATTTGAGGACTGTTCCCTCGTCATTCCGCGCCACGGCGAACCCGCGCTCGAGCACCTTGAGCGGGCTCAACGCATCCAACTTCGCCGATAGCGTGGCAAGGCGTGTGCCGCGCTCTGCGATTTGTCCCATGGTGGCCACCTGCAGCCGGTCCGCCGTCCTCGCGAGACGTTCGGCCCCAAAGCGTGTCCGGTTGGTGAGCGAACGCCCCAACCGCTGTGCCAACACGGCGACCGTGCGAGCAGTCTCACGGCGATCCGGCACCACCGTCTCGCCGGCCGCCGACGGGGTCGGAGCTCGAACATCCGCAACGAGATCAGTCAGCGCAACGTCCTCTTCGTGTCCCACTGCCGAGATGATGGGAACCTCTGCTGCCGCAACGGCTCGTGCGACCTTCTCGCTGTTGAACGCCCATAGATCCTCGCGCGACCCCCCACCCCTACCGACAATAGCCACGTCGACGACGATCTTATTGAGCAGTCCGAGCGCACGACACAACTCCCGCTCGGCGCTGTCGCCTTGCACGCGCGTCGGAAGCAACAGGATTTCCACCGCAGGCCAGCGCCGCTCGATCACGGTGCGAATGTCGTGCAACGCCGCACCGTCGGGACTCGTGATGACAGCGATGCGGGAGGGAAACCGCGGCAGCGGACGGCGCCGTGCCGGATCGAGTAACCCGTCGCGTTCTAGTGCCGCTTTGGCTTGTTGTAGGCGCAGCTCCCATTGCCCGTCGGCGTCGGTTGGTATGAGTTTCTTGACGGTGATGCGAAACTCGCCGCGCTCTTCCCACAGCGTGGGCCGGCCTTCCGCATACACTTGCACGCCGTCTTCAAGTGGCTGCGAGAGACGTTGATTGTCCGATCGCCACATGACGCACCGGACCTGCGCCTCGGCATCTCGCAGCGAGAAATACCAGTGGCCGCTTCGGTATGCCTTGAAATTGGCGACCTCGCCCTTGATCCAAAGCGGATGAAAGCCGGCTTCGACCAATTGTCGGGCGTGTCGCGTGACCTGTGCGACCGTCCACGCGCCGTCGGAAGATGCCGGGGCGGCGGAAAAGAAGAGGTCTAGTTCGCCGCCCAACGCTTTGCGGCCTGAAGCGTGTTGTAGATCAACATCGTCACCGTCATGGGGCCGACACCGCCCGGGACCGGGCTGATGGCCGACGCCACCTCCTTCGCAGCATCGAAATCCACGTCGCCTACCAAACGATATCCCCGCTCGCGTGTGGGGTCATCCACTCGATTGGTGCCCACGTCGATCACTACGGCACCGGGACGCACCATGTCACCCTTGACGAACTCCGGTTGCCCGATGGCCACGATCAGAATGTCCGCCAGCCTGGTGATCTTCCCAATGTCCTTCGTACGGGAGTGACACACGGTTACCGTGGCGTTGGCACCCTTCGCCTTTTGCATCAAGAGCGACGCGACGGGTTTCCCCACGATATTGGATCGCCCCACGATCACCGCGTGCGCCCCCGACACCTCCACACCGCTCCGAATCAACATCTGCTGCACACCGAAAGGGGTGGCCGGAGGAAACCCCGAATCGTCACCGACCATGACCTTCCCCACGTTGACCGGATGGAATCCGTCCACGTCCTTTCGCGGATCGATGCGCTGGAGCACCTTGCGGGAATCGATATGATCCGGCACAGGCAACTGGACGATCATGCCGTGAATCGTCGGATCCTCGTTGAGACGATCTACCGTCGCCAGCAACTCGTCTTCCGACGTCGTGTCCGGCAAGATGACCGTCTCGCTGTGCATGCCCATCTCCTCGCACGCCTTCCCTTTCATACGCACGTACACCTGACTCGCGGCGTCGTCGCCTACCAAGACGACCGCCAAGCCGGGCGTCATGCCCGCTGCCTTCAACTTGTCGACCTCGGGCTGCAGCTCCGCCCGAATCTCGGCCGCAATCTTTTTCCCGCTGATAATCTTAGCGGGCAATGTCCACCGCTCTTGTCTCCCGTATAACGACCACTTTGATCTGTCCCGGATATTGAAGTTCTTCCTCTATCTTGCGTGCTATTTCTTCCGACATCTGTGCCGCCTGTTCGTCCTTCACATCGTCCGGTGACACCACAATGCGAATTTCCCGACCTGCCTGAATTGCGTACGTTTTTTCCACGCCCGGAAAATTGTTCGCAATCTCTTCCAGCCGCGCCAATCGCTTGACGTAGGTCTCGAACGCTTCGCGCCGCGCACCGGGTCGCGCGCCACTCGCCGCATCGGCCGCTTGGACGATCACCGATATCGGTGTTTCATGTGGCACGTCGTCGTGATGTGCTGCAATGCAATTGATGACAACAGGGTGCTCGCCGTACTTTGTGGCCACCTCGACGCCCAACTCGACGTGCGTCCCTTCGTGTTGGTGCGTCAGCACTTTACCGATGTCGTGCAGCAGCGCCCCACGCTTCGCCAGGTGGACATCCAATTTCAGTTCGGCCGCCATGATCCCAGCGAGCCAAGCTACTTCCTTGGAGTGTTGGTACATGTTCTGGCCGTACGACGTGCGGTACTTCATTCGTCCAACCATCTTCACCAACTCGGCGTGCATGCCGTGGATCCCCAGCTCATACGTCGCCTGCTCGCCGGCTTCCACCAATTGCTGATCCACCTGCTCTCGCGCCTTGGCCACAATCTCCTCGATCCGGCCGGGATGAATGCGGCCGTCGGAGATGAGTTGCTCGAGCGCGATGCGGGCCACCTCGCGCCGCACCGGATCGAAGCATGAAACCACCACGGTGTCGGGCGTGTCATCAATGATGACGTCCACGCCGGTAGCCGTCTCGAAGGCTCGGATGTTTCGCCCCTCGCGACCGATGATGCGGCCTTTCATTTCATCATTGGGGAGAGGCACGGCCGAGACGGACATTTCGGACGTGTAATCGGATGCGATCCGCTGAACCGCGGTGGCAATGATTTTCTTCGCCTCGCGGTCCGCGTCGCGCTTGGCTTCTTCTCTCAGGTCTCGAATGATGGCCGCCGCTTCGCTGCGGCCGCGCTCTTCCGCCTCGCGGAGCAGTTGCGCCTTGGCCTCCTCGGCCGACATGCCCGAGAGCTGCTCGAGTTTCTGTCGATGTTTTTCGAGTGTCTCGGTGACCTCTTGTTCTCTCTGGTCGAGATGCCGTTCCTTATCTCGAACGGACTCATCGCGGCGCTGTAGATCGGTTTCCCGATCGTCGAGCCCCTTTCCCTTCTTATCGAGGTGGGTTTCGCGTTCCTCGACTCGACGCTCGATGCGCGAGATTTCCTCCCGCCGCCGTTTCTCGTCACGCTCCCATTCTTCGCGGGCCGCAATCACTTCTTCCTTGCCCGCCAAGATGGCCTCCGCCTTGGCCGCGTCGGCGCCGCGCTGCGCGTTCTCGAGCAAACGCTGTGCTTGCTGTTCGACCGACTTGCCTGCCGCCTCCCCCAACCGTCGTTCTATGCGGCGGCCGAACATGTAAAAAGCCGCCCCGGCCAGAACAACGGTCCCGAGTGCGGCTATTACTATGACAGCCACGTCTGACATGATCTATCTCCAGCGGTGCCACGCCGATCCCTCGGGGGCGCCGCGTATGGCTTGAGTCACCACCTCCAGCCGGCCCGCGCGGCCGAAGACTCAAAAACTAGCCGTCGTCAGCAGATGAGGCAAACTATCCAGGTGCCCCGGAAGGACGTTTGACGGGCGGCAACAGGCGCGACACCTGGGTGGTGAGGGCGCTCAAGCGCTGCTCCATTTCCCGTCCGGCCGTCCGAACCTGGAAGAGATCGTCGGTGATCGCCAGTGCGGCGAGAATCGCCGCTTTGTGACTCTCGATGAGCTGACCCGAGGCGCGGACCTCTTTCATCGCTCGATCGACATGGTCCGCCACAGCGCGCGTGTAGGCGTCCGACCGATCTGACCGCAAGCTGAATTCGTCGCCGCCGATCATGACCTTGACGACCGTTTTCTTCACGCTCATCGACGAGCCTCCTCGGGAGCAGTTTGTTCTTCCAAGAACCTGAGTCTCGTCAACAACTCGGTCACCCGATGCCGCGCGTGCTGCGCGCGACCACGCAAATCCTTGTTCTCACCTTCCAAATGCACAATGCGCGCGCGGGCGTCGACGATGTCTCCATCACCACTCAGGTCGACTCGCCCCGATTCGGCCTTGTGCGCCCGCCGACGCCACATCGCTAATTCGTCCGACACCTCACGGATGGCGGACTCGAGTTGTTCCAAAGCTTGGAACTCAGGCTTCTCTGCGTTCGACACCGAGTTGCTCCTTCAATTCCTTGAGAACCTTGCCCAACACTACGTCCACATCTTTATCGCGCAATGTGCGATCGGGTGAACGAAACACCAAACGCCATGCGACACTCCGTCTGCCTTCACTCCGGAACTCGTCGAACACGCGCACCGACTCCAGCAGCTTGCCACCGCGCCGGTCGAGGATGTCTTCCACCTGGCGCGCCTGAACCCCGGACGGCAACCAGAGTGCGATATCTCGTTCGACGGGTGGTGTGCTGGGAATCGCCTCGAAGCGCAGCGCCTCGCGCGCGGGTTCTCCCATGACCACCTCAAAACCAAACACCGGAGCGGCCCACGGGGGACCGTCCATCGGCACCTCGCCGGCCCAACCACCCCAGGTGCCCTGCGGATCGCGCAGCACCCAGTGCCCCTGTTGCTCCGTTACCTCTCCCCCCGCGTGGGCCACCCGCATGGCCTCGTCGAACAAAGATTTCACGTCCCAACGGTCGAAATCAACGGATGGGCCACTTTCCGACCAATGGGCGGGCCTGCGCGCACCCGAAATGACACCGCTCAGTCGCCGCTGCTCGCGAGGCGGGGCCGCGTCGCCTTGCTTGCCGAACACCGATCCGATCTCGAAAAGACGGATATCGCGCTCCCGAACCGCCCAGTTGCGTGTTACCGATTGTTTCAGACCCTCGATGAGATCGGTTCGCAGATATGCTTCTTCGGCCGACAGCGGATTGAGGAGGTCCTGAGACTCGACGTTCTCACCCATCATGAGTCCATGCTGCCTGTCGGGTCCCAAAGACACACTGTGAGCTTCGTGGAGCCCCAGAGCTGTGAATACGCGGCGCACCCGCGCTTCCGCCGCTTGCGACGGGTCACTCGGTACAGTGCTCGGCCGCAGGGGGCGCAACTCGGTTGGGAAGGAGTCATACCCGCGCAATCGCGCAATCTCCTCGATCAAGTCTTCCTCACGCGCCACGTCCGGACGCCAGCCCGGCACGTGCACCGCCAATCTTCCGTTCTTCGGCCCGACGGAAAAACCGAGACTGGTGAGGTAGCCTTCGATTTCTGTCTGCGGGATCTCCACACCGAGCAGGTGCGCAACCCGCTCCGGCCGCAAGAAGATTGCAGGAGTTTTGACAGGGTTCGGATACACGTCGACCGGCGGACCGGGCTCGGATCCCCCTGCGACGGCGATGATCAATTGCACAGCGCGACGCAGCGCGTCCGCCATGCCCTGCAAGTCCATCCCGCGTTCGAACCGGTACGACGCATCCGTGCCCATTTTGAGTGCCGTGCGCGTCGATCTGATGCGTTTCGGATCGAAATACGCACATTCGAGCACCACGTCTGTCGTTTGCTCGGAAACTTCCGAATCGCGTCCACCGATGATACCACCAATCGCCGTCGCGGTTTGGGCGTCGCAGATGGCCGTCATGGAGCCGTCGAGGGTGCGTTCTTCCCCGTCGAGCGTTGTGATCTTCTCGCCGTCACCACCGCGGCGGACGATGATCTTCGATCCACCGAGGCGCGCGCGATCGAACGCGTGCATCGGTTGATTTAGCTCGAGCATGGCGTAGTTCGTTGCGTCAACCACGTTGCTGATGGATTTTTGCCCGACGGATCGGAGTCGGGCCTGCAGCCAGTCCGGGCTCGGACCGACCGTTACGCCTTCGATGACCGCCGCCATGTAGCGCGGGCAACCCTCGACATCATCGATAGAAACCTCCACGCCACCGACCACGCCTCTATCGGCGGTGGTCACCGGCGCCTGTGCATCGCCCGATGCTCCGGGGATCGGCGGCAGCTTCACCGGACGCCGCATCACGGCGCCGAGGTCTCGTGCTACGCCCTTGTGACACAAGAGATCCGGCCGATTCGGGGTTACCTCTACGTCGAGACAAAAGTCGCTCACCGGCAACACGTCGAGAAGCGGGGTGCCGGCGGGCGCGTCGGTGTCCAGTTCCATGATGCCGGCTTGATCGGCTCCCAATTCCAATTCGCTCGCAGAGCACAGCATGCCGTTTGACTGCACACCGCGAATCTTCCTGCCCTTGAGCTTCATGCCGCCGGGCAACACCGTCCCGACCGCGGCATAGGGATAGCGCTTGCCGGCCTCGACGTTCGGGGCGCCGCACACGACCTCCACCACTTCCACCCCGTTGTTCACGTAGCATAACGTCAGCCGATCGGCGTCGGGATGCGGCTCCACTCGCTCCACTTCGGCGACAATGATGTCGCCCAGATCCTGATGGAGTGGGGTCACCGATTCCACGGGCGCACCGAGCATGGCGAGCTTGTGTGCCACGTCGCTCGGATCGAGTTCCGTACCGAGGAGCGCCGACAGCCAATTGAGCGAGACGTTCATCGGCTACTCCACAAATTGCTGGAGAAAACGCATATCGTTCTGGAACAACATCCGGATGTCTGGGATTCCGTAGCGCAGCATCGCGATACGTTCCGGCCCCATGCCAAACGCGTACCCCGAGTACCGCTCCGGGTCGATCCCGCAGTTCTCGAGCACCGCCGGATGAACCATTCCTGCACCCATGATCTCGAGGAAGCCGGTGTGGTGGCAGGTTCCACAGCCGCTGCCTTTACATATTTGGCACTGGACGTCGACCTCGGCCGACGGTTCCGTGAACGGGAAGAATGACGGCCGGAACCTGACGGCGGTATCCGGCGAGAAGAAATGTTTGGCGAAATAATCCAGCGCCGCCTTGAACTCCACGAACGTGATGCCTTCGTCTACCGCCAGACCCTCGATTTGCGAAAAAACCGGTGCGTGAGACGCGTCGAAGGGGTCGCGGCGATACACTCTTCCTGGCACCACGATGCGAATTGGTGGTTTGTGCCGCTCCATGGTCCGGGCTTGCACCGGCGAGGTGTGCGTGCGCAGCAGAATCCCCGGCGACAGGTAGAACGTGTCGTGCATGTCCGCCGCGGGATGATCTAGCGGAATGTTGAGCTTGGTGAAGTTGTAGTCGTCGGTTTCGACTTCGGGGCCGGTGACGCGGGAAAACCCGAGTTCGCGGAAGATCTCGCAAACCTGGTCGATGACGGCCGTCACGGGATGGATGGCTCCACGCCACGCCGTTCGGCCGGGCATGGTGGAATCAATGTCTTCACTCGACGCCGCGCCGGCACCCAGCTCCTGCTCACGCCGGTCGATCGCCGCCTCGATCTCCCCCTTGAGTTGATTCGCGCGCTGACCAACCGCTCGCCGCTCTTCGGGTGAGAGGGTCGACAGCGACCGCAAGATTAGCGTGAGACGCCCGTTCTTGCGGCCGAGGATTTCGACTTTTAACTCCGCGAGGCGGGACGTGTCCGCCTCTCGCAGTTCCCCAATAGTCCGTTCAACGGCCTCGAGTTGGTCGTTGGGAGAAACTGTTGCCATATGTTGTCCGTGGACGAGTGCCGTTCCAACTATTCAAGCAGCTTCATTCACGAGAACAATCGCGAAAGCGAGTTGGAACGGTACGAGTACTGCAACTGGCGTCGGCTACAGACCCTTTTTTGCAATCTCTGCCAGTGCGCCGAAAGCCACAGGGTCTCGCACGGCCAAATCGGCGAGGAACTTTCGATTGATCTCCACACCGGCCCGCTTGAGACCCGCCATAAATCGGCTGTACGACAAGTCGTGCAGCCTGGCGCCGGCGTTGATACGGACAATCCACAAGCGACGGAAGTCGCGTTTCTTCTGTCGACGGTCGCGATAGGCGTAGCGCAGGCCGCGCTCGACGTTCTCTTTCGCGGTCTTGTATAGTTTGCTTCGGCCACCCCGTGCCCCTTTGGCGGCGCGCATGATCTTCTTCTTGCGCTTCAGACGGGCTACCTGGCTCTTGACTCTTGGCATGTCTCCCCCCTACGAGCCTAGCAGTGGGCGGATCCGGCTCTGGTCAGCCGGGGACATCGTGGTCCCCTGACGAAGGCGGCGCTTACGTTTCGGATGCTTCTTCGTGAGAATGTGGCTCTTGCCCGCCCTGCGACGGGTAACCTTTCCCGAGCCCGTCACCTTGAAGCGTTTGCGAGCCGCGCGTGAAGTTTTCTGTTTAGGCATTTCTCCCCTCCTCTTCTCTTCCCAACCCGGCGGGCCCGCCCCACCCCACCACCACACCCGGCGGTCAGACGGTCAGACGGTCCCCCACTCCCCACCCTGATTTCGGTTGTCGTTAAGATGCCTTGCGCCCATCTGCCCGTCTGCCCGTCCGCCCGTCTATTTCGGCGCCAGCACCATCGTCATATTACGTCCTTCGAGCTTCGGCTCGATCTCCACCTTGGCAAGCTCCTGCAACTCTTCCAAGACCCTGGCCAACACTTCTTGACCCAACTCGGGATGAGTGACCTGACGCCCCCGGAACATCATCGTGAGCTTCACCTTGTTGCCGTCTCCGAGAAACGTCCGCGCGTGTCGCACTTTGAAGTCGAAGTCATGTTTGCTGATGCCCGGCCGGAACTTGACTTCCTTCATGTGGATCACGTGCTGTTTTTTCTTGGCTGCCTTTGCCGCCTTGTCCTGCTCGTAGCGGTATTTCCCGTAATCCATGATCTTGACCACGGGCGGCCGTGCCATCGGGGCCACCTCAACGAGATCCAAACCGCGCTCGTCGGCTTCCTTCAATGCCTCCTCAACGGGCATCACACCGAGTTGGTCACCGGCGTCCCCGATCACTCTCACCGGGCTAGTCCGGATCTGGCTGTTTACGCGCGTGCGGTCCCGCGGCGGCTGTGGCCTGTTCGAATAGGTCAGTGAGGCTACCTCCGGTTGCAGTTCGTGGCGCTGCTACAAAAAAAAGATTCCTAATTTAGGGAATCCGCAACCACGCCGGGTTCCACCACCCGGCTCTGTCGTCGGAACCCTGAGCGCTCGCCCGCGGGCGGCCAAAAGGGTGAAGCGCCGAGGCGCTTGCTTCGCAAATTGTGTGAACGAAGCTACCTCGGCATTGGAGGGGTGTCAACTTTCAAGTGCTTGAAATCCAAAGGACTTACCGTCTTTGATCGCCCTCCCTAGCCCCCACACTGGATCGTGCTCGAACACCAAAATCCAACCCTCGGCTTCGGCCTCGGTCAGGAGCCGCCTCTTGCTCTCGAGGGTGACGAGTGGCTCGAGGTCGAACCCCATGATCCACGGTAGCCGCAGGTGCGCGGTGGTGGGAACCACATCTCCCAAAAAACACGCGGTCTCTCCCCCGTCAGAGATCTTGACGGATTGATGATACGGGACGTGACCCGGCGTGAGAACCGCGGCAACACCGGGCAGGATCTCGCCGTCGCCATCGAGCAACCGCCAACGGCCCGCGGCCGCGACGGGCGCGAAGTTCTTCGGGAAATAGCTCGCCGACAGGCGCTCGTTGACCTGTCCGCCGAAGTCGAGCTCGCCCCGCTGCACCACGTAGGTAGCGTTTGGAAAGGCGACCTGTGCCTCCCCGTCGGTGAACGACGACCCCTGCGGAATCATCGTGTTCCCGCCGGCGTGATCGAAATGGAGATGGGTGTTGATCACGTACCGCACATCGGTTGCGGAGAAGCCCACCTCGGCGAGAGCATCGTCCAACTGGGTGGATCCCGCGGTCCCTTTGTTTTCGATGCCGTAGATCTCACAGGTTTTTGCAGACTCTTTGTTCCCGATCCCCGTATCGATCAGCACCAGACCGTCGTCATGCTCGACGAGCAAGCACCGGAGGGCAATCGGCACCCGGTTGCGATCGTCCGCCTCGATCCGCCGGCTCCAGAGCGGCTTTGGCACGACGCCGAACATCGCCCCACCATCGAGCCGTTGAAGCCCTCCCTCGAGGGCATGACAGATCAATTGCCCGACCCGAAACGTGGAAACGAGACTCATGCCTCCTCCATCGGCGTCGGGGAGGCCCGCCGTTTCCTGCGCTTCTTTTTCTTGCGACGACGCGTCAACGCTTCGAGCTCCTGGAACGTGTCGATCCCCTGTTCGCTGGCCAGGTCCAACAACAGGGAAAGCGCGGCCGCGGTCGCCAGGGCGTCCCCGGCCGCCCGGTGACGGTTCTCGATTTCAATTCCGAAATACCTTACCACACTATCGAGAGTGCGCGACCGCAAGCCAGGGATCAACTTCCTGGCCAAACGCACGGTGCAGAGCCGCGGTCCCTCCAGCGAGAGGTGCAACGCCCGACGGATTTCGCTCGAGACGAACGACCAGTCGAACGGCAGATTGTGTGCGACGAACACTCGACCGGCCAGACTCGCCATCACCTCATCCGCGATTTCCGCAAACACGGGCTTGTCGCGCACGTCGTCGTAGCTGATTCGTGTGACACCAGTGACCACCCTCGGAATGGGCCGCTCGGGATTCACGAGCGTATCGAGCACCAATTCCACCGACCTCTGCGACAATACGGCAACCGCGATTTCGATCACCCGATCACCACGGCCGGGACTGGAACCCGTCGTCTCGACGTCGACCACGGCGAACGTGCAGTCCACGATCCGTGGAGAGCCCAGCGCTACTCCAACCAGCTCCCAGCATGAGTCAAAACGGCGCCGGACCCTCGGATCCGATCCGAGCAAGGCCGTCGCGAGGCGATCGGCGATGACGGGAGGGGCCGCCGGCACACCGAGCACGTTGTGCGCCAAGGATAAGCTGTCGGCGGGGCCAGATCCCAAGAACTCGAGCGCCCGGTCCACGAGCGTTCCACAGGATTGGGCCTGAATCCCTCCGGTGGTCACAGGGGATCCCGTCGGAGGGGAAGCGTCATGCATCGGGGGCCTCCTCCACCCCGCACCAGTTCGCTCCCTCGCATGGTGATCACCGCACGCTCGCCGTCTTCGATGTCCTCCTCGCCGAGTAGAAACCGCTCCGCCTGCACGACGCGGAAACCGGCTTTCTCGAACTCTGCGAGCGTGGCCTCGTTGCGGCGGTACGCCAGGCCGACTCCGGGACGCAGCATCAACACGTTGCATCCCGAAGCCCACTGTTCCCGCTCCTGCAGTTGCCGCTCGCCACCACCGCAGAGAATCGGCTCGAGCCCGAAGTCCACCTCTTTCAACGCATCAAAAAAATTGGCCATCTCGCGAACGCTCGCTTGCCCCTTTCGCTTGTGAAGTACGGCAAGGCGGGAAGGGCCAAGAAACTGGGGAGGGGAGACGACACAAAGACCGTGATCGACCTGTGCGAAGATCATGTCCAGATGGATGGCGGTTGGCTGTCGCGGCATCACAACGATCACCACGTCGGTCACACCGCAATGCTCGAACACCAGATCGCACAGATGGTCGAGAGCGACAGCGCTCGTACGATCGCTGAGACCGAGTATCAGCAAATCCTCGCGCACCGGATGCACGTCACCGCCCTCGATCGTGTAATCTAGGCGCCGTTCTTCGGACCCGTCGTACAGAATGCCTTGATTCGCGAGCAGCGGATGGTGAAGGAACAGCGCCTTGATCAGCAACTCCTCCGACCACCTCGCTTCGTGACGCATCGAGCCGATGACGACGCGGGTATCGATGACAATGCCGACATCCCGCATGAAAAACAGATTGGGAAGTGGAGGAAGGCAGTACCCACCCCGGTTGAGCGTCCGTGCTATCGGCCCCGTCTTCTCTTCGGTACCCTCGACCAGCATTTCCACCAGGCGCTCCGCCGGACGGTCCACCAACTCCTTGGCTAGATTCCCGGACGGAGCAGCGAACGCCGTTCGTGCCGCCAAGAGTTTTCGAACCTCATCATGCTCTGCGATTTCACGCAGCAGCGCACGCGTCTGGTGCACATCGGCAAAACGCTCCAACACCGCCACCATCGTGCGGTGTTCGGATCCCGCTGTGTCGAGTTCGATGATGTCTTCGTAGAGAAAGTCGCTGCGGGTACCGGGAGTAACGGCGAGAACTTCTTTCCCCGGCTCATGGACCAGAACGTCCCGGAGGGGACCGATTTCCGAAGTGATCTGAACGGTGGGCATGCACCGAATCTAGGGAGGAGGCGACGTTCGGCCTAGCGATTCCGCAACCCGTAGCTCAACGCCTCCAGCTCCAACGCCAAGCTGACGTTCTTGACGACCACGTCGTCGGGCACCCGTAATTGCAGCGGAGCAAAGTTCAGAAACGCCTTGACGCCGGCCTTCACTAACCGATCGACCAATTCCTGTGCCGCCGATGCCGGAGTGACCAGAATCGCGATGTCGATGGGATCGCGCGCGATGTCGCCTTCGATTCCCAGTTGATCGCGGATAACGAGCCCGTTGTGCTTGCGCCCGATTTTCTTGGGATCGTTGTCGTACAACGAAATGACGTGGAAACCATGCTTTTCGAAGCCGCGAAAATGCACCAGCGCCGCGCCGATGTTACCCGCCCCAATCACCGCCACCCGATACGTTTTGCCGAGTCCCAGAATGTCCCTGAGCCGCGAGGCAAGCTCGGGCACCGAATATCCCAGCCCGCGTTTGCCGAACGATCCGAAAAACGAAAGATCCTTGCGGACTTGTGCAGAGGTGGTCCCCCCGCGAGTCGCGAGAGCCTCAGAACTGACCGTAGCTACACCCTGCTCCTCGAATTCTTCGAGAAACCTCAGGTAGAGTGAGAGGCGGCGAACGGTCGACTCGGCAATTTTGCGCATAGTATTGTGAAATTTTTCACAACTTAGCCCGTCAACGGTACCCCGTCAACGACGAACCACGCGGAACAAGTCCACAAATTCCTGGGGTGCCAGTACTTCCGGTCGGTCACGCCCGTTCAATCCGAGTTGTTCGAGAAGCCCGGTGAGATCGTCCGGATCGCGACCTGTGACGATTCTGAGTGCTCGGGTGAGCTGTTTTCGCCGCTCACCAAACAGCCCGGCGACGAATCGGCGGAAGGGCCCGCGCTCGTCGGGCGTCAGGAGCGGATCGGTGAACGGGGTAATTCGCACGACCACCGAATCCACCTTCGGGGGTGGCCGAAACGAGCCCGCCCGAACGGCGAAGAGGCGCTCGACCGTTGCCACGGCTTGCACTCCAACCGAGAGCGCCCCGTACGTCTTGGAGCCGGGCGCGGCTTCAAGTCGGTCGCCCACCTCCTTCTGCACGAGAAAGACAATCACCGTCGGCAGCGGCTCGGTCAGGGCCTTGTCGATGAGCGGAGTGGTGATGGCGTAGGGGATGTTGCCGGCGACCTTGTAGGACGAACGTCGCACGGATGGAGGCAGTTCAGCGCGCCAGTCGACCTTCAGCGCGTCTCCGGACACGACGCGACAGTGCTCGATGGCAGAGTCGTCGAGTGCGGCCGCCAACTCGACGTCGCGCTCGATGGCCACCACACCTCCAACAACGGGGGCGAGGCGCGTGGTGAGGGTTCCCTTCCCCGGCCCGATTTCGATCACGTGATCGTCGGGGTGTGGATCCAGCGAGCGCACGATCCGATCGAGGATGGCCGGATCAGACAGGAAGTGCTGGCCGAGTCGTTTGCCCACTCAGGCTTTGAGGACTACCACGGTTTGGTCGTCGCTTCGCGTGTGGCTGAACGAGTCTACTTCCGCGAAAACCGCCGCGACCACTCTTTCAGCCGGCTGCGTGCTCGCGGCGCGGACGACGTCAATGACTCGAGATTCTCCGAACTGTTCACCGGCCTCATTCCTCGCGTCGGCGATTCCATCGGAAAACAGCAGCAGCAGGTCGCTCTCGTGTTGCCAGGCCACCTCACGGCCCAGCATTTGGTCCACATCACCCAATCCCAACGGCGGCACCGTCGCATCGAGTCGCTGCGGGGGACCGCTTTGGGGAACACGAAACGCGTGCGGATGTCCCGCGTTCGCATAACGCAAGCGTCCGTTCTTCGCATCGGCGACACCGTAGAAGACAGCCACGTGCATCTCGGCCTCTGCCAGTTCCGATTTTACGGAGGCCAGCAACCGTTCGAGCGCGACCTCCGGCGACGCCGCCGCCACTGCGTGAATAGCCGCAGCCGACAAGACCAGCGCCATGATCAAAGCGGCCGAAAACCCGTGCGACGACACATCACCGAGCATCACACCAACCTGTGATGCCGGCAGGCGCACGAACTGGTAGAAGTCGCCGCCCACACTCTCGGCCGGTCTGAATTTCGCAGCGACGTCCACGTCGGCGTCGAGCTGTCTCGGGGCAGCAAGCAACCGCAGTTGAAGGTCGTGGGCCAATTCTATTTCCCGACGTACCCTTTGTCGCTGTTGATCCAGCGCGACGAGCCGCGTGTTCTCCACCGCTGCGCCGATCTGGTGCGCCACGGCGTTGACCAGTTTCGCGTGGGCGTCATCGAACGCGTCCCGACCCATTCGGTCGGTAAGATTGATAACGCCCACCGGTCGTGGGGTACCGTCCGAATCCGGGTAGACTATGGGGACCGACAGGTATGCGTCACCGCGGTAAGCCCGGTCCGCCGCCTTCGCTTTGGCTCCATCACTCGTGTCCGACGCGTCGCCAAGGACCGCCTCGCACCGCCGAAACACCGCCGCCGCGATCGATGTCGGATCATCGACCGGCACGGACGCGAAGTCGCTCACGTCTATCCCCCAACCGGCCACCACATTCAACTCGGCGCGCAACGGGTCGTGCACGAGAATGGACGCTCGCCTAGCGCCGACGACAGCACTCACCTCTTGAACGATGACCTGTGCCGCCTCCTGCAAATTGAGGGTCCGCCCGAGGACTTCGCTAATCGTATAGAGGAGGTCGATCTCCTCGTAACGGTGAGACAGCTCTTCGGCAACTTGCATGGCGTCCCGCTCGCTGTCGAGCAGACGCGCCAAGAGAGAGCCAAGCGTCCCTTCTGCGTCTGACCCATCGTATTGGTAAAAATAGTCCGAGGCGCCGGGCACCGGAGTTACCTGGTCGTGGGCCTGGTCTCGAGAAGGAACCGGCGGTGTGGCTGCACCGTCGGGGAGAGGCTTACCCGCGATCAATTGGAGTTTGCCGTCGCTGGCCCGCCACAGACGCACCTCAGCCCCCATGAGCGAGCTGAGCGCACGCAACGCCTCGTCGAGTCGGCTCAGGCGCGGTGTAGCGTCATGCAGATGGAGTTTCCTTGTTCGTTGAACGCGAGGTCATCCACGAGTTCTCTGATCAGAAAGAGGCCACGTCCTGCCGGACGTTCGATGCAATCGGGCCTCGTCGGATCGGGAATGCAATGCGGATCGAACCCCCGGCCTTGGTCCTGCACGTGCACCTCAACCCCACCATCGAACTCGCGAAGCGCAACGTGAACGCTCTTCGCAGGATCTAGCCTGTTGCCGTATACGATGGCGTTGGCCAAGGCCTCGGAAAGCGCGACGCGGAGATTGAAGCGAACCGCTTTGACGGACAGACCACAGGCCAAGCAATACCGCGCTACGATGTCGACGGTATGCTCGACGACATCCAATTCACTCGGAACCGTGACGGTCATCAAGACCGCCGCATCGGCTCCGAGTGGGTGCGACGGATCCGAGCGCTTCACACACAGGCGCAGCGGGACCATCGTCAGGTCAGAAACTATCGACGGCTTCGTCGGTTGTATCACAGATCTTGAACAGCGTGTCGAGCTTGGTGAGCTCGAACAGCATGCGAAGGTCTTCGTTCAAACCGGCGAGGCGCAGGTCCCCGCCCGTCTCACGTATCTTCTTCGAGACCGACACGAGCACGCCGAGTCCGGATGAATCGATGTAACCCGTCGACGAAAAATCGAGTACGAACTTCGACTCGCTCGCCTCCAAGGCCTCGAGCACTTTCTCTTTGAGCTCATTCCGGTTCGCAACAATCAACTGACCGTCCACTGACACAATCGTCACGCCATTGGGGGCGTTACTCACAGTGAACGTCATGCGTCCTCCCGCTGAATGAAGGATAGGGAATCCGTTTGCAGTATGGCGACTGCAGCGACATCGACAATGTCTTCCGTGGACGCTCCACGGGAGAGATCCGCCACCGGTTTCGCCAGACCTTGAATGATGGGGCCGATCGCAACGGATCCGGCCAGGCGTTGTATCAGTTTGTATGCAATGTTCCCGCTGTCAAGGTCGGGAAACACCAAAACGTTCGCCCGACCGGCAACCGGCGAATCCGACGCTTTCCGTCGCGCGACATCGGGCACCAGTGCTGCATCCCCCTGAAGTTCGCCGTCACAGACGATATCGGGCGCCAGCCGCGTGAATCGTTCGACTGCGTCTCGGACCTTCGCCACCCTCGGCCCGCCGGCGCTTCCCTTCGTAGAGTACGACAGGAACGCTACAACGGGTTCGTCCCCAACGATGCGACGCCGGTCACGCGCGGCTGATAACGCGATCTCGGCGAGCTGATCCGCCGTCGGATCCGGCACCACCCCGGCGTCGGTGAAGGTCAGGACCCCAGCACTTCCCCACCCATCCACGACGGGCAGACGGGCAGACGGGCGGACGGGCGGAACGGCTCGGGATGCTTCCTGATGCCCCTTGATGCCTCTCGCTGCCCCCTCTGCCTCCCCTGCCTCCCCTGCCTCCGCTGCCGGCAAGCACATGTAGAACGCACTACTCACCGTCGCTATGCCGTCGGCCGCCCCCACCAACCACAGTGCCGCCCGCACCACGTCCGCCGTGGGACAGGTGGCGCCTCCGACGGCCGCGTCGGCTGCGCCGAGGGCTACGAGGCCGGCGGCGTGAAGGATCGGATTCGACGCCAACTCCGCGGCGCGCGCGTCGTCGGGAGCTTGCTTGGGTCGGCGGGTCCGCAGCAGAGCGGCCACATCATCGAGGCGAGGGAGGTGGTCCGGACGCAGCACGATGGTGCGTGCGATCTCGGCGTCCTCGAGGAGTTGGGCGGCGCCTTGAACGCGCTCATCCCATCCCTCCGCGAGGACGACGGTGCGCCGCAGTTGGCGGGCTCGGTTATGCAGCTCCCGCCGGAAAGACATCTATGGAAGCTGTTGCTTCAGCGCCTGTTGGACCAGCGGATGAACTAGGTCTGACACATCACCGCCCAAGCTGGCGACTTCCCGAACCAGACTGGAGCTGAGGAACGTGAGATGCAGTGCTGGAACCAAGAACACGGTTTCGAGACCATCGTGGAGCTTGCGGTTCATCAGAGCCATCTGAAATTCATATTCGAAGTCACTGACCGCGCGAAGCCCCCGCACGACGAGATGTGCACCCACGCTCTCGGCAAAATCCGCGAGCAATCCGTCGAAGGGTTGCACGGTGACTCTGTCTTCGTCGGAGACGATTTCCGCTAGCAACGACACCCGCTGGTCGACGGGGAACAGCGTCGCTTTCGTCGGGCTTCGCGCCACACCGACGATCAGCCGATCGACGAAATGGAGACTTCGCCGAATCAGATCTTCGTGCCCCTTCGTCGGCGGATCAAACGTGCCGGGATATATCGCGACTTTGCTCACGGCCCATAACAGAAGCTGATAGAGGAGTCACCGTAGCGACGCGTTTCGTCGCCACCGATGTCGTCGGTGGAGCGGTGTTCTATGCCGAGTATCCCAGCAAATGGTCGCGACTGAAAAATGCGAATGAGTTCTCTCCCGTGGTCGTGGCCGTATGGCGGATCCGCGAAGGCGATGTCGAAAGATCCCTCGTCCAGCCGATCGACAAAACGTAATGCATCAAAGCGGTGAACTTTCACGCGCTCCTCCGCATCGAGAGCGGCCACATTGGCGCGGAGCGCCGTGACCGCCGACTTGCCTATCTCGACAAACTCGACGTGGCTGGCCCCGCGTGATAGTGCCTCGAGTCCCAACGCCCCCGACCCTGCGAAGAGATCCACCACTGTTGCCCCGGACAGACGGTTACCTAAGATGCTGAACCATGCTTCACGAACGCGATCCGCGGTCGGCCTCGTACGACGATCACCGGGCGGACGCAGTGTGCGCCCACGAAACTCGCCAGCGATGATACGCATTAGGTTGTCGGACGGAGCGCCAATACGCGAGCCTGCAGCGTCACGTTCCCACGAAACTCGTTTTCCTCGAGTCGCAATGCGACGTCCACCGGTCCACCCAACCAACCGGATTGTACACGATCCGCAAGCTCGAATCCAATGGCCTCGAGACGACCGGTGTCATCTCGGATCGTGAACTTGAGGTGATTCTCGCCAACCTCTCGAGCTCGTTCTGCCCGGGCGTTTGTTACGGCAAACACCGGTGCTGGATTTCCCATCCCGCAGGGCTCCAAGTGTCGTAACAACCGCTCGAGATCGGCGTCGAGACGCTCCACCGGCGTTTCGACGTCAACGCGTTGGACCCGCACGAGTTCGTCTTTCGAAAGCCTGTCACGCGCGACGTTGTTAAAGGCTTCGCGGAACGGTTCAATCGCTTCGCGCTTGATCGTCAAGCCGGCGGCCATGGGGTGACCGCCGAATTTCACGAGGTGTTCGGAACACGCCGTCAGGGCGCTGTGTAAATCGAAACCCGAAATACTCCGACCAGATCCCTTGCCCTCGTCTCCGTCCAGCGCCACCATGAAGGTGGGGCGCGCGTATCGTTCGACAAGGCGGGAAGCGACGATGCCGATCACCCCGGGATGCCATGACTCCTTCGCCAAGACGAGCGCAAAGTTCTCATCGAGATCAATTGTGTCGTCGATTTCTTTCGTTGCCTCCCGCAGCATCTCCTGATCCATTGCCTGCCGGCGCGCGTTCAGCGCCTCCAGCGCACGGGCCTGATCTCGTGCGGAGGATTCGTCGTCCGCCAAGAGCAGGCGCAGCCCGTCCTTGGCGTCACCGATGCGGCCCACCGCGTTCAGCCTGGGCGCCAAGATAAATCCGACGTGGCCGGCCCGAATGGGACGTCCAGCGAGACCCGCGGTGGACACAAGCGCACGGACACCGGGCCACCTCGAATGTGCCAGCATCTTGAGTCCAAACCTCACCAATGTCCGGTTCTCACCAGTGAGCGGAACGAGGTCGGCCACGGTGGCCAGCGCTACCAAATCCAGCAGATGCAGGGGCATGTTGTCGGGTAACCCCAACTCGGCGATGAGCGCTTGTGCCAGCTTGAACGCCACTCCGGCACCGCACAGCTGTTTCGAGCCGGAGGGGCAATCTGCGCGGTTGGGATTGATCACCGCGTCGGCGGGCGGAAGTTCGCCGGGCACGTGGTGGTCCGTAATGACGACGTTCATTCCACGTGACTTTGCATCCGCCACCGCCTCGTGCGCCGTGGTCCCGCAATCGCACGTGACGATGAGCGAGGCTCCGTTCTCCGCGGCGAACGCGACTCCGGCTGGGCCGAGGTCATACCCATCGCGCACCCTGTGGGGCACGAACGGCTTCACGTCGGCGCCGGCTTCACGGAGAACGCGGGTGAGCAACGCGGTACTCGATTGCCCATCGACATCGTAGTCGCCGTGGACGACGATGGTTTTTCCCGCGCGAACCGCATTCGATATCAACGACGTTGCTTCAGGAAGATCTTTGAATTGGTACGGGTCGCTCAGCGAATCGAGGGTAGGCCGAAGAAAGGATTGGGCATCTTCAACCGATCGGTAGCCTCGTTGAATCAAGAGGGCGGCGAGCGCTTCTGGAATGTGTAGGGCCTCCGCCAGGCTACCCCGCGCCACCGAATCGGGTTGCTCGCTAAACTTCCAACGCGTGTCGATCGCGGTCATTGAAGGTAGATCAACACGCCGCAAGCCTCACACGTCGCGAAGGTGTCACCGCGCCGTATCTGCTGGCGCAGATGCATCGGCAAGGATGTATAACAGTGCCCACAGGCGTCGCTATGTAGTTCGTACATGGCCAGGGGCGCCCTGCCGCTCCGAATTCTATCGTATAACGCCAACAGCGGTCGCGTGGTGTTCTTGATATCGTCTGCGGCCTCCTGCCGTTTGCCGCCGGCCTCTCCGAGGCGGGCCTTGCACTCGGCTTGGATCTTCGCGATCTCGTCGCGCCGTGGCGCCTGTGCCTCCTGCTCGCTCACGACATGCTGACTGGCTTCGTCGGCCGCCAATTGGATCTCTTGGACTGTATCGGAGGAACGAATCCACTCCGCCTCCTCTTTGGCCAACACGCTTCGGGCCAGATCGATCTCCGCCATCAACGCCGATGCTTCCTTGGCCCCTCGTACCCACTCCAACTTCTGCCGGCGACGCTCTTGCATCACACGATATGTTTCGAGATTGCTTTCCAACTCGTCGCGCTTGCCGCTGGCTTCTTCCAGGCTCGCCTGAAGCCGAGCGTGCTCGTCTTGGAGTCTCTTGACAGATTCGTCCAAGCTGGCAATCTCCGGCTCCAGTATCTTGAGCTCATCCTCGATTCCCATAACGACTTTGTCAGCCTCCTGCAGTGCTAACAGACGTTCAAGATCAGAGTGCACTACTCCTCCCTGTTCGAATGACATTCCACCGTCCGGGTTTCAATGCCGCAAGTTGCCGACTCAACAAATCGATCTGCCGAACGATTTTCGGCTTCTCTTCTTCCGGAGCTACGGCCATATGGCGTCGTAGCGTTTCCAGTTCCGACTCGATGCGGCGACCACGCAGATGATTGAGCGAACCGGCCACGAGCGCATCGACGTTGATTCCTCCCAGGTCCTCTTCCAACACCCCTGCCAATACCGTGCGTGCTTCACCGTCGACGTGACTGAGCATCTCCGACCCCGTCACATCGTCGGGCTGAATGGATAGATACTCGAATATTGCACGATCGGGATCAGCGAGCACCGATGGATCCGGCACTTGCTCCGCGATCCGCGAGCGCCAGCCAGGTTCGTGCACCATCACGCGTGTGAGATTGCGCTCGGCCGACATCCCCCCGGCGCGGCCGCTACGCGGCACCCCTCCTCGTTGTCGCGGCTCTCCCTGTGTGCGGTGTGCCGGAGGAGACCCGATCTCTGCACGGACCGATGCTGCCGTGATTCCCAACATCTCCGCGGCTCGCGTAACGTACAGATCGCGTGTGACGGAATCCCGCACGGCGTGCAACGTGGGCAGTAACTTGTCCAACGCGCGTCGTCGGCCTCTCAACGACCCCAGCCATCCTTTGCGATCGAGCAGCTGCAGTTTGCGTTCAAAGACGTCGAGAGCGTCGTCAACAATCTCGTTGAGCGCTTTGGCGCCCCCTTTGACCACCACGGTATCCGGGTCTTCGCCTTGCGGGAGGGTGGCGATACTGACACGCACCGCCGCACGCAACAATTCGTCGCCCGCCCGAAAGCTCGCTCGCAATCCTGCCGGATCGTTGTCGTACAACAGTACCACTTCAGTGGTGTAGCGCTTGAGAAGCGCCGCCTGGTCGGATGTCAAAGCCGTCCCCAACGGCGCAACCACGTTGTCGATGCCCGCCTCGACGGTCCGCAGAACATCGAAATATCCCTCGACCACGATGGCTTTTTCGGCACGACGGATCGCTGGGCGGGCGTAGTGCAGGTTGTACAGGAGCTGCCCTTTATGAAAGATCCTGGAGTCGGGCGAATTGAGATACTTCGGCTCACCGTCGCCGAGGACACGTCCTCCGAATCCGACCACGCGACCGCGAAGGTCGTGAATAGGAAAGAGCAGCCGTCCCCAAAAACGCGGCCGCACCGATTCATCTTCTCGACGTACCGCCAGGCCCGCTTCGAGCAATACGTCCGGCGATATGCCCAACTTTTCCATCGCATCGAGAAACGCTTTCCCCTTCGGCGCGAACCCCAACCCAAGCGGGTGGAGGGCTTCGCCGGACAACCCCCGTTTCTCTAGATACTTTCGCGCAATCTCACCGTCGGGGGCCTCACGCAATCGCCTCGCATACCACTCCGCTGCAACCGACGCGGCGCTAAACAACGGCTCGCGAGGGTCGGGACCGCCGGTCGGCCGCTCCGGGATCACCACGCCGACTTTTGCAGCGACCTCGCGAACAGCGGCCGGATAATCCATCCCGAAGTGCTTCATGAAAAACGTGAAGACGTCGCCGCCCTCGTGGCACACGAAGCAATAGTACATCTGCTTCTTCGGAATGACCGCCAGGTTGCGCTTGGTGCCTCCGTGGAACGGACACGGCCCACGGTAGTCCGCACCCATCCGCTTGAGGTCGATGTGTTCGCCCAAGAGATGTATCAGGTCCGCGGTATCGCGGACTTGCTCGATGAGCTCGTCGGGGATTGCCGTCACACCTTGAACTCCGCTATCGTCACCCCCCAACCACCTTGCTGCGGCGGCGAAGTGTGAAACGACACCACTCGCATGTCTCGCGAGAGCACCTGAGATACCCGCTCACGTAGCGCGCCGGTGCCTTTGCCGTGGATGATCCGAACGGCGCCCAGATCGGCGACCACCGCATCGTCCAACGCACGCAGCACCGCTTGCTCCGCCTCGTCAGCCATCATTCCTCGAAGATCGATCTCCGTCTGCGCGGCACGCTTCGCGACATGGAGCAATGGAGACGTGCGTCGCTTCACTCGGGGCGCAACACCTGATGTTTCCTGCTGTCGCTCCGTCTTGCGGCCGGGCCCTTTGATCGTCCAGCCCTTTTTGCGCGCCTCTTGCTCGAGCCTCTTCAAGGCCTCCCGCTCGTCCCGCGCGCCTT
>CAYLZR010000003.1:34476-39788 GCA_964388145.1 uncultured Gemmatimonadaceae bacterium
TTGCGCGCCTCTTGCTCGAGCCTCTTCAAGGCCTCCCGCTCGTCCCGCGCGCCTTCTTCCACCAGCCTCCGAGCTTCCTTGGCCGTGGCTTCGGAAACGGCGGCACCGGCAACCCCCAGCGCCTCCTCCACTCGTTGGCGAGCGTCGAGGAGAAAGCGTCGCGCTTCGGTGCGGCCATTCCGCTCGATGTCGCGAGCCTTTTCGTCGAGTTGGTCGGCCCGCCGCGCGAGCTCCGACCGCAGTTGATCCAGCCCGTCGCGCTGGGCCTCGATGAGCGCGCTCGCGTCGGCGACCTCTCTCGACTTTGCGGTCAACTGCTGGTCGCGTTCTTCGACGTCCGCGAGCAACGCTTCCAACGAGCGCTCGGAATCGGGCTGCAACGCTTCCGCCAGCGTCAAGACCTCGGGCGGAAAACCGAGTCGTTGCGCAATCGCGAGCCCGTAG
This sequence comes from uncultured Gemmatimonadaceae bacterium, assembly GCA_964388145.1. Lineage (GTDB taxonomy): Bacteria > Gemmatimonadota > Gemmatimonadetes > Gemmatimonadales > GWC2-71-9 > B3T1B10. The sequence goes on from CAYLZR010000003.1 coordinate 34,921, forward strand.
GACCGTCCGGGGATGCCCTTCACCACCCGGTACGTCGGCTCTAACCGATCGGAATCAAACTGCAGCGAGGCGTTTATCGCCCCTTCGGTTTCGGAGGCCAACTGTTTGAGTTGGTTCAGGTGCGTCGTGGCAACGGTGACACAACCTCGATCACACAACGTTTGCAGCACCGCACCCGCGAGCGCCGCTCCCTCGGACGGATCCGTACCCGTTCCGAATTCGTCGAGCAAAACGAGTGAACGGTTGTCAGCCGTTTCGAGCACTGCTTTCAGTGCCGCAATGTGGCCACTGAACGTACTGAGGCTTTCCGAGATCGACTGGTGATCTCCAATATCGGCAAAAATCGTCTCAAAGACCGGCAGGGTGGTGCCCGCTCCCACTGGTGGAATTACTCCGGACTGCGCCATGGCGTTGATCAGGCCTACGGCCTTGAGTAACACCGTCTTGCCACCCGTGTTCGGACCACTCACTACGATGACCCGTTCGTTGTTTTCCGTCTCGAGATCGAACGGAACCACCGTTTCCAACTCGGCAAGCAACAGCGGATGGCGGCCAAGCCTGATGACCAGCGGCGCCGGGGCTTCAACGAGCGCCGGAACGGTCGCCTCCACGTCCAGTGCGTATCGCGCGCGGGCGTAGAGATCATCGACCCTCACGCACATGTTCCAACCCTCGAGAATCTGTTCGGCGTGAGGGCGTATCAGCTCGGTCAGATCCCGGAGCACCTTGAGTACCGCCCGGCTCTCGGTCGCTTCGCAGGCGCTGAGCTCGTTCCCCAACGTCACCGCCTCTTCGGGCTCGATGAACCATGTGGCACCCGAACCGGACTCCCCGTGGACAATGCCTTTGACACGAGAATGCGATTCGCGCCGGACCGGAATGACGTACCGACCGCTGCGCATCGTCACACCGGCGCTGCTCGACACCGCCGAAGCAAAGCGCTTGATCAGGCTCTCGAGCAGCTTGATGAGGCGGTCGCGCGTGGTTCTGAGATTGCGTCGCGCCGTGACCACCTCATCGGACGCGGTGTCTTTGACAGTACCATCGACGTCGATCGCCGCGGCCAATCGTCGGGTCAGCGTCGTCGGAGGCGGCTCCACGATCAGTGCGTGGACACGCGGACCTTGCTTGCGCAAACCGTCGAGGTCCCGAACCATGGTCTGAATGGCCTGAACGACCTGGCCCAGCTCTGATAGCTGAGCACCCTCCAACACGCTGCCCGGAATCTCGAGCCGCTCCAAGACCGACCGCACATCGGGCACCGATTGCGGATAGAGGCCCTCCCCCCGGTCGATCAGATCGGCGAGCTCCGCGACGGCCGCGAGTTCTTCGCGCACCTCATCTATCGATGCAAACGGTAACCGGCGGCGGACGCTCGCTGCCCCGGCTTCGGACACTGCCCGCTGTGAAACCAATTCCAACGCCTGTGCGAACTCGAGCTGATCAGCCGTTTCCGAGTCCATTGCCGGCTCAAACGAGGAAGGGATGCCGGTGCTCACCCTCCAAACGCTTCTCTCATCCGGCTCCAAAAACGCCGTCCCAGATTCTCGTCCCCGGGCGGCTCGCCCTCCAACTCCCGTAACTGGCGAAACAGTTCTTCTTGCTCATTGGTGAGTTGTTTCGGCGTCCACACTTGGAGGCGAACGTGGAGATCTCCACGACCACCTCGCGACAGGCTCGGAAGCCCCTTGCCACGCAGCGTCAACACCGACCCCGTTTGCGATCCCGCCGGCACGATTATCGTTTCCTCGCCCATCGGTGACGGCACGACGAACTCGTCTGAAAGAGCCGCCTGCGCGAACGACACCGGCAGGTCATACACGAGGTCGTCGCCATGGCGTTCAAACAGGGGATCCTCTTCGAACTCGAGTCCGACGATCAGGTCACCCGCGGCGGCCCCTCGGACTCCGGACCCACCCTGGCCACGAAGGGTCAGATAGTTGTTCTCGGCCACGCCGGCCGGAACCTCGATTTCAACCAATTTTTCGGCGCGCCGCCGGCCCTCACCCAGACAATCCCGGCACGGGTCATCGACCACTCTCCCGCCACCGTCGCAAGTCGGACACGCGGCGATCGAAACGAAGTTACCGAAGAACGATTGTGCGGCCTGCCTGATCTCCCCCGCCCCACCGCACGTGGTGCACGTGGTCATCGATCCACCCTCGGCCGCACCTGATCCACCACAGGTCTCGCACTTTTGCAACGCGCGAAGCTTGACCTTGCGCTTCGACCCTTTTGCCACGTCCGCCAGCGTCAGGGGAATGGAAATGCGGATATCTTGACCGCGGAGTTGGTCGCGCCGCGGCCGGCGCCGTCCTCCGCCGAACAGGGATTCGAACCCTCCGCCCCCACCGAAGTCGCGCATGAAGATGCTGAGGGCTTCCGACAAGTCGAACGTATGGAAACCAGCAAAGCCGCCGGCATCACCCTTGAGTCCGGCGTGGCCAAACCGATCGTATCGGCTCCGCTGGTCTTGATCGCAAAGCACCTCATAGGCTTCGGTGGCTTCCTTGAATTTCTCTTCCGCCCCCTTCGACCCATCGTTGCGGTCGGGGTGGTACTCCATCGCCTTTCGGCGATAGGCTTTCTTGATGTCGTCAACCGACGCGTCGCGGGAGACCGTCAGGACGTCGTAGTAATCGCGTGGCATGTTTATGGACAACGACCTCTCATACGTCTCACCGGCGCAGATCCCCGATGAGGCGGCTAGTATGCTCGACGAGTGCAATGATCTTGTCGTAGGGCATACGGGTCGGTCCCATCACGCCGATTACGCCGGAGAGGCCGTCAAGTTGATAGGTCGAGGTCACCAAGGTGAGTGAGCTCAAACGTTGATCGAGGTGCTCCGCCCCGATCGTCACGGTCAGCCCGTCGCGGTGCCTGGCACGCAGCGCGGTCATGAGCACCTCTCGCCGTTCCGTCAGCTCGATCAAGTCTCGCATTTTCTCGTTCGACTTGAACTCGGGCTGATCCGCCAGCATTTGCGCACTGCTCAACTTGATGGCTTGGTCCTCCGTCCCCGAGCCGTCGAATAATTGATCGGCTTCCTCGACGAAAATATTGAGCAGCTCTTGCCGACTATCTTGGCCATCTATGTCGCGCAGACGTTCGCGAACGGTCGCGCGGATTTCCCGAAGGGTCGATCCGCTCAGCCGCTCATTCAAGACCGACGCGACTTTGTCGACCGCTTCTCCGGGTAGTCCGCTCTCCACCTCGATGAAGATCGTTCGGGCGATCGCGTTGCGAAGCACCAGCACCATGAGGATGCGCTCCCTCGACACCGGAACGAGTTCGAGTCGTTCGAGGACCGCCTCTTCGAACGAGGGAGACACGGCAATACCCAGTTCCTGCGTCAGCACCCCGAGAACCTGGGCAGCCTTCTCCAGCAACGACTCGATCTCGGTCGAGCCGTCCCGGAGTTCACGCGCCAGGGCATCGTGTTGGGGACGGGTGAGGAACGACGGGGCCATGAGCCGATCGACGTACACTCGATATGCCAGGTCTGTGGGGATCCTGCCGGCCGAGGTATGCGGATGGTAGAGATACCCCCGGTCCTCGAGATCGCTCATTGTGTTGCGGATCGTCGCCGCAGAGACGCCGAGGGCGAAATTCTTGGCAATCGTCCGTGACCCCGCCGGTTCGGCGGTGCTCACGTATGACTGAATTACGGCGTCGAGGACCAGGCGCTCCCGGTCGGAAAGACTATGGTCTGGCATGATTCCAAGTTGCGTGGTCCTAGTAAATTACCCACCTTCGAGCGAGGTGGTCAAGGACGCCACGATCGCATCCAATCTCAACCATCCGGCCGGGGTCGCGCACACCCGCCGACCACGAACAACCAACCATCCCTCGTCCACGGCAGCCTGTATTATTGCTGAGAAAGGGTCTCCTCGCTCACCGGTTCGGACCCCATTCACGGTCCGCAGTCCAAGATACCACCGCTCGAGCAGCCGTTGCTCCGGGGTGAGCGTCTCTTCTCCCGCAACGGGATCCGCGCCGGTGCGCATCGCCCGTTGGTATTCGGCCCATTCGCGCAGATTCCATCGCCTGACGCCGGCGCCGAAGCTGTGTGCCGACGGTCCGAGCCCGAGATAGGGTTTCCCACTCCAATAGACCTGATTATGCCGGCTGCGTTTGTTGGGAAGCGCGTAGTTCGAGACCTCGTAGTGCTCGAATCCCGGACCGGTGAGCAATTCGTGCAACCGAAGGAACTCGTCGGCGTACTTTTCGTCGGAGACCAATTTGACCGCCCCCCGATTCATCCATTTTGCCAACGGAGTTCCCGACTCCACGGTCAGCCCATAGGCGGAAAAATGATCCGGTCCACAATCCATCAACCGTTGCACGTCGGCAACGGGATCGGCACTCAACTCGGCGGGGAGTCCGAAGATGACATCGACCGAAACGGATTCTGCTCCCGCTACGGTGAGCGTGTGCAACGCATGGAAGCAGTCGTCCCGGGTATGCGGTCGATGCATCCATTCGAGAACTTCCGGTTTTAGTGATTGAACGCCGACCGAAAAGCGGTTGACGCCGGCGCCGATCCACGCATCTACCGCCTCTTCGGTAACGTCATCGGGATTGGCCTCGACCGTGATCTCGACACCGCCATCGGCGAGACCGAGTTCCGCACCGAAGAAACGGATGAGTTCCGCCAATTGGGGATTCGAGAGCAACGACGGGGTGCCGCCGCCAAAATACAGGGTATCGAGACGCCCGCCGGTGTCCACACCCCCCACACGTAATTCAAACTCCCGTTTGATTGTCTCCACGAATTCGTCTCCCGGTACCTGCTTGCGCACCGCGATGGCGAAGTCGCAATACGAACAACGCCGCTTGCAGAACGGGACGTGGATGTAGAGGTGCAT
>CAYLZR010000004.1:0-2224 GCA_964388145.1 uncultured Gemmatimonadaceae bacterium
ACCTGCACGTAGTCGGATTCACCGCCGCGCAGAAAGAGAGATGTCGCCGCACCGAAGGACCCGCCCTGAACGATATTGAGGCCCGGTACGCTACGCAGCGCATCGAGCACGTTCCGGATCCCCTGCGCGTGCAAGTCCGCTCCCTGCAACACCGTGACCGACGACGCGAGGGCGTTCGCCGATATCGGTATTCGGGTCGCCGTGACGGTTACGTCTTCGAGGCGTGTGGTGTCCTGCTCTTCCTGTGCAGCCGTCGCCGTCGTTAGGCCGACGGCAGCGGCGAACACGCCGGCTAGAACGTTCTTTGGCTTCATCGATCGCTCGCTAGGTTATGAGAATATCCAATACTGAATATCCAATATCCAATAATCATTATTCAGTATTCGATATTGGATATTGGATATTCTTCGTAGACCTCAACGGAATGAACTGCGGCACCCCGTCCCAGGTCTCGATGTGCACGGGCCACCGGAACACGCGTTCGATCACCTCCTGGGTCATGATGTCGCGAGGCGTTCCAAACGCTTCGGCGCGACCGTGATTCATGACGAGCACGTTGTCGACGAATCGCGCGGCCAGATTCACATGATGCGTGACGACGACACCGGCCATGCCGTCTCGGTGCACCAACTCATGCACGAGTTGAAACACTTCCATCTCGTGCCTGACATCGAGATTGGCTGTCGGTTCATCGAGGAGCAGGGCTTGCGGTTCTTGGGCCAGCGCGCGAGCGACACGAACACGTTGCCACTCACCACCGGACAACGTGGAAATCCACCGGTCTTTGAGCTCGGCGACGTCGCACCGATCGAGCGCCCAGGCGACGGCGGCACGGTCAGCAGCGCTGGGCGCACCCAAGGCCCCCATGTGGGGATACCGACCGAGGAAAACGGCCTGGTTCACCGTTAGGGGAAATGCCGGTTCCTCACGTTGCGCCACCACACCAACGACACGGGCCAGCTCTCGGCGTTTCCACGACTCGACCGCATGGCCCGCCACGGTCACGGCACCCGCGTTCGCGCGCAGGACGCCGACGAGTAGCCGCAACATGGTGGTCTTACCGCTCCCGTTCGGGCCCACGATTCCCACCAATTCGCCCTTGCGAACGTTCAGGTTGACGCCGGCAACAGCGTCGACGTCGGCACCGGGATAACGGTACCGCACGTCCGACATCGACAGGATCAACTCGTCCATCGTCGCAACAGCATCGCAAAGGCGGGAACGCCGACCAGCGCGGTAACCACACCAACTGGCAGTTGGCGTGGTGCAAACGCGGTGCGGGCGGCGGCGTCGGCTATCGTGAGTAGCGTGCCACCCAACACGAACGCAGCCGGCAAGAGGACGCGGTGCGTGTGGCCGAGGACCATGCGCACCGCGTGCGGAATGACGAGACCGACAAAACCGATGATACCGGACACCGCAACACACGCCGCGGTCAACAACGACGCGGACACGAAGAGACGCCGTTTCAAGCGCTCGACATCCGCGCCAAGGAACTGGGCGGGTTCTTCTCCCAAGGAAAGCAGATCGAGTGGCCGGTTGGTGTAGTAGAGATACGCGAGGGGCAAAGTGGCGTAGGCCGTAAACACACCCAACACCCTCCACGACGCCGCATCGAACCCCCCTAACAGCCACATCATCGAATTGCGCAACTCCGCGGCAGACGACAGAGAAAAAATCGCGCCCAGAATCGCGCCGCCGAACGCACTCACGACGACGCCGGCGAGCAGCAACACTCTCGGATCCACGCCCGCGCCGGCCACGAGTGCAAGGCGGTACACGAGCACGATGGCGACGAGGGCGCCGACAAAGGCGGCGGCCGGCACGGCCCACGGACCGCCCAGACGGAGTGCAATCGCCAACACTGCACCCACACCCGCGCCTCCCGACAAGCCCAGCAAGTACGGATCGGCCAGTGGATTCCGTACCAAGGCCTGGAGTGCCGCTCCGGTGACTGCCAAGCACCCGCCAACCAAGAACGCCAACAGAACCCGGGGAGCGCGGAGTTGCTGAACGATCGCGACGACGGTCTCGTCACCTCTACCCAACAACCCACCGATCGATTCCGCCCAACCCAAATCCGCCGGACCGAGCGCGACACCCGCGACGATCGCTGCAACAGCCAACAAACCGAGAGCGATCCAACGCGTCACTGGGCGGCCTCCGTCAACATGCCGCGCAGCTTTCTCACGGCGTCGAAGGCTCTGAACGACGGATACTCGAA
>CAYLZR010000004.1:2324-14842 GCA_964388145.1 uncultured Gemmatimonadaceae bacterium
ACATGCCGCGCAGCTTTCTCACGGCGTCGAAGGCTCTGAACGACGGATACTCGAATTCCGATCCTTGGAGGAAAACAAACCGCCGGTTGCGCACCGCCGCGACCGTTTTCCATTCGGGACGATCGGCAAACGTCGGGGCATCATCGCCGAGGATCAAAACCAAATCGGGATCGCGCGCCGTGATGCTTTCGATCGTGACGGGGGCGGACGGTGCGTCGATGTCACTGAAAACGTTATCGCCACCTGCCAGCGTGACCAACTCGCTCAAAAAACTCTTTGCACCGATGACGATGGGCGGGTTATCCCACGATAGGATCAACACGCGCACCGCCAGGTCGGGCCGTGGTGCGTTCAACGCCGAGTCATGTTCTGCTTCGAAGATGCGCACGAGGCTGTCGGCGCGCTCCGTCGTGCCCGTGAGCCGACCGAGCAGGCTCGCGCCGCGGACCACGCTGGCAAGGCTATCCATGCGAATGCTGACGGTGGGAATTCCAAGATCCGAAAGGCGCTGAATCGCCTGCCCGTTGGCGCTCGACGCATACATCGCGACGAGGTCCGGGCGCTGGGCAACGATTCGCTCCACGTTGGGGTCGAAAGCGTCGCCGACATTCGGCACGTCAACCACAGATGGGGGATACTTGTCCCACTGAGTCCGACCGACGACGGTACTCTCGGCGCCGATCGCGAACAGCAGTTCGGTAATCGGCGGCAACAGGGAAACGACTCGACGCGCGGGTGCCTCGAGGGCCACCGTCCGCCCGAGGTCGTCGACGACGCCACCCTCACCACCCACATCACGACTACTGCATGCGGTGGCTCCAATCGCCGTAACGATATACAACAGTTTGGGTTGCACGGAAAAAAGCAAAAACGCTCACTCCTCACATGCGCAAGGATGGTGAGCGTCGGTGCCGGAGGCTCCACCACCCTCCCGCGAGGGTGTCACAGTGGAGCGAACGGGGACGTCTCCTGGCTTCGGGCTATCGGCTTCGCCTTCCCGGTTTCCCAGTGGCGTTGTGAGCCGACTTCACGCAGTCCGTTACAGTGGCGGGGCCGCACCGGTCTTGCACCGGTTTCCGTGTACCCGCGTTCGCCAAACTTCAATTGTTCTTGCAAGCCTAGCGTTCAGCGTCGCGTCGCGCAAGAGCTTCGGTCAATTCGGTCTTGAGAGCACTGCGCTCCCTGTCAAATGCCGCCCGAGCGTCGTCCGACAGGTGCGCTCCCTCGGCGGCGACGCGCTCATCGAGCGCCGCGACCCGCGCGGCCAGGACTTCCATGTCGCTCGGATGTCCCGCCGCGACACGTGGACGCCGAATCCAAACGGCTAAGACCGCGGTCATCGCCATACCGGACATGGCGAGGATGACCCACAACAACACCGAAAGCGAGACCGACGGACCCGACAACCTAAACGACGCGTGCGCACCGGAGGGTATGTCGGTCCCGTCGAAACGCATGAACTGAATGTCGTTCATGAATTCTGGAGCCTGGAGGCTCAGCGGCCCTCCGACCATTTCAACCAAAGGATCTTCGATGAGGATCTGCAACCGCCCGAGCGGCTGGTCAACCGGAACGGTCAGGTCGCGGAGACCTTTCGGGAGGATGTAGCCAAAAACGATTCGCTTGCGATTCCCGGGTCCCGGCGGCACGGCGGCTGCCACCGCCACCGAATCCCCCCTACGATACAGCGAGGTCGGACTGATGTCGCCTGGCGCCACTTCCAGGTTGAAAGCACCGCTGGGAATCGCACCCTGCCACACCGGGTTGGCGGTGTCGTTGGCAATGCGTGTCGCTTGGCCCGGATTTTCCAGTAGCAATATCTCCAAGGCCGACCGGGACCCGTCTGCCTCCGGCGCCCGGACAACCACAGTTCGCTCGACTACCTGCACAGGAGGACCGACGCTCGATGTGTCGTACACAAATAGCGTGCCGGCGGTATCGCTCGTGAATATTGCGGAACCAACGGGGTTCGAGAAATACCCGATACCTCGAAACGAAACGCTGGACAGGTACACAGCCGCCGTGTCGCGCTCGGGTGCCCGCAGGAAATACATGCCAGCCACGCCGGTACGTACGGAATCGACCACCCGTCCGCCGGTAGCGTCCACTTGGTGCAGCATGACCCAATGATGGTCGAGCGGTACCGTGTCGCCCGCGATTACGGAAAAGACATGCCCGCTCAATTGAAAGCCCTGAGCTCCCAAAGCGGTTGGGAGACCCATGGCCATCAAGATGATCACACCCAAACTACGGTATGAACTTGCCGAAGTCCTCAGGATCGAGATCCTCGAGATATTTCTTGAGGGCGTCGGAGTCGAGCGATTCGCTGGAAGCATCAGTGCCGATGACGTCTTCCGCGGAGCTGGCAGTAAGCAAGGCTTCGGCCGCAAAGATCGGCGCCTTGAGACGCAACGCAATCGCGATACTATCGGACGGACGCGCATCGATCTGGATGATGTGATCGTCGCGACGAAGCTGCAATTCGGCGTAATAGGTGCTTTTCTCTACCCGCGTCAGGATCACGCGACTCAGCTCGGCACCGAGTCCGACGATGACCTGCTGCATGAGATCGTGCGTGAGTGGGCGCTCGAATTTTACGTCAGCCATTTCCATGGCGATGGCCTGCGCTTCGGCGTGGCCGATGTAGATCGGGATCATGCGATCGCCATCCCTTTCCTGCAGCACGACGATCGGAGTGTTGGTATTTTTCTCCAACCCCAAGTGGGCCACACTCACTTCAAGAATGTCCAGCGTTCGTTCTCCCTAACCGTTAATAACGGTAAAACTCGGGTTTGTACGGGCCATCGATCGGAATACCGAGATAGTCGGACTGCTCCACAGTCAACGTCGTCAGATCCACGCCCAAATGGTCGAGGTGAAGCCGCGCAACCTCCTCATCTAGGGCCTTGGGTAAGCGGTACACCTGCCGGTCGTACTTGTTCGTGTTCTGCCACAATTCGAGCTGCGCGAGGACTTGGTTGGTAAACGACGCCGACATGACGAAGCTCGGGTGACCGGTCGCGCATCCCAGATTCAACAGCCGCCCTTCGGCCAGAATCAACACGCTGTGACCATCGGGGAAGACCCACTCGTCGAATTGAGGTTTGATGTTGACGTGCTTGATGCCGGGCACCTTTTTCAACCCGGCCATGTCGATCTCGTTATCGAAGTGACCGATGTTTCCGACGATGGCTTTGTCCTTCATGCGAGCCATGTGATCGGCCATGACGATATTGAAGTTGCCTGTAGTCGTAATGAAGATATCGGCGGTATCGATCGTGTCTTCGAGCTGCCTGACTTCATACCCTTCCATGGCCGCTTGCAGGGCGCAAATCGGATCGATCTCAGTCACGATGACGCGGCATCCCTGGCCCCGTAACGCCTGCGCGCAACCCTTCCCGACCTCACCATAACCACACACGACCGCCACCTTGCCACCCAACATGACGTCGGTCGCTCTCGCCAAACCGTCGAGCAACGAATGCCGGCATCCATAGATGTTGTCGAACTTGCTCTTCGTCACGGAGTCGTTGACGTTGATGGCTGGAAAGAGAAGCTTCCCAGCTTCGGCCATTTGGTACAGCCGATGCACGCCCGTGGTCGTTTCCTCGCTGACGCCTTTGACGTGCTTCGCCATCTCGGTCCAGCGACCGGGGCGGCGTTCCATCTCAGTGCGCAGCGTATCCAAAATCACACGCCACTCTTCGGGTTCGGTTTCGTCGTTGAACGCAGGAACGGCACCTGCCGCCTCGAACTCCGCGCCTCTGTGGATGAGGAGCGTCGCATCTCCGCCATCGTCCACGAGCAAGTCCGGTCCGGAGCCATCCGGCCAGCGCAACGCCCGCTCGGTGCACGACCAATACTCTTCGAGTGTCTCGCCCTTCCATGCGAAGACGGGGACGCCTTTGGGATGATCCGGAGAACCGTCGCGACCCACGACGACCGCGGCGGCCGCGTTGTCCTGAGTCGAAAAGATATTGCAGCTTGCCCAGCGGACATCGGCGCCGAGATCCATGAGGGTCTCGATCAAGACCGCCGTCTGTACCGTCATGTGCAAACTGCCGGTGACTTTCGCTCCAGCCAACGGCTGTTGATCTCTGTACCGATCGCGCAAGGTGATGAGTCCGGGCATTTCGTGCTCGGCCAACCGTATTTCATCCCGCCCCCGCCGTGCCAATTCAAGATCGGCAACCTCAAAGGAGTCATCCGGGCCGACAACACGACCGGTTTGGGAGATGTTGTCAGCCGGCTGTCCCGCCTTCGGCATATCGGGTTCGGTTTTCGTGAGCATCTATCGTCTCGTGCTGTCGTCAGTGTGCATTATTGTCGCGATGGCGGGGTCTGCCTATCGGATCACGCCCCGGCCATTTCCGCCTGCTGCGCCGCCTCGGTCAACTGAGCCACACGCGTGACGTCTTCCCAGGTAAACAGTTTAACAGTTTTGCCGTGGACCGTGGCGGTTTCGGGTGTTCGCCCAAAGTGGCCGTACGACGCCGTGGGCCGGTAGATCGGGTTGCGCAAATCCAACGCCGATATGATCCCCGCCGGTGTCAGGTCGAACACTTCCCGTACGGCTCGTTCCAGTATCGCATCGGGCGCACTGCCGGTGTCAAACGTCTCGACCATGATCGAAACCGGCTCGGCGACTCCAATGGCGTACGCGAGCTGCACTTCGCACCGGGCGGCGAGCTTGGCGGCAACGATGTTCTTGGCCACCCACCTAGCGGCATATGTCGCCGAGCGATCGACCTTAGAGGGATCTTTGCCGCTGAAGGCGCCGCCGCCGTGGCGGGCAAAGCCCCCGTACGTATCGACGATGATCTTGCGGCCGGTGAGCCCCGCGTCGCCCTGCGGACCGCCCACCACGAAGCGACCGGTAGGATTGATCAGATACCGCACGTCTTCGTATTCGAGATTGCTCTCGGACAAGACCGGCTGAATGATGCGCTCTCGAACCGCCGTCTCGACCTCGTCGGGCCGGACATCCGGTGCGTGTTGCGTCGAGACCACGACCGCGCGTACCGCGACGGGTCGCCCATCCACATACTCAACGCTCACCTGAGTCTTGCCGTCGGGTCGCAACCAAGAAAGCTCTCCGCTCTTGCGCGCCGACGTCAGCCGCTGGGCGAGCCCATGAGCCAAGACGATCGGCACGGGCATCAGTTCGGGTGTATCGTCACACGCGTAACCGAACATCATCCCTTGGTCTCCGGCGCCGCCGGTATCAACACCCTGCGCGATATCCGGAGACTGCCCGTCCAGCGTCGTCAGCACGGCGCAGGTATCGCAGTGGAAACCCGCCGATGCGTCGTCATACCCGATGTCTCGAATCGTTTCGCGAATGAGTTCCGCAAACCGCACGTGGGCCGTCGTGGTGATTTCACCAGCCACCACGACCATGCCGGTCGTCACGAGTGTTTCGCAGGCCACCCTCGCGGCTGGGTCTTGCGCCAGTATGGCGTCCAAGACTGAGTCGGAGATTTGATCCGACATCTTATCCGGGTGTCCTTCGGTCACGGATTCCGACGAAAACAGGTGCGAATGTGCTGCCATGCAAGACCTTGAGCGATGATTAGGGATCGATGGAATTGGACCGGCGTTGGAAGGTACCCCGCGCCCTACGCGTGAGCAACCAACTCCGAGGGGAGTGAATCGATGTCGACCAGGTCGTCGATCGCGTCATTCAATAGGCCGAGGATCTTGCTCGTGGTGGCCACTTCGAGGGCCCGCTCGGCCACGGATTTGGCCACCGCCGCATCAAACCGGCGAATAAACCACCGGACGAGCGGAAGGCGCGGCGGAGAGATGCTCAAGACGCGGTAGCCGAGGCCCAGGAGCAGCAGTGCGCCCCGGGGATCGGACGCCATCTCGCCACAGACGCTCGGATCGAGCCCGGCACGGCGCCCAGCATCGACGATCGCTTTCAACGACCGCACGACGGATGGGTGGAATGCGGTGAAGCGGTCTGCGAGACGCGCATTCCCACGATCTACCGCCAACGTGTACTGGGTCAGGTCGTTGGTTCCCACGCTGAGGAAGTCGCTTGCGGCGGCAAACTCGTCGGCGAGCAGGGCCGCGGCGGGCGTCTCTATCATGACGCCGATGGGGATCTCGGTTGCGCCGGCAATGCCGTCCCGTTGCAGCTCCTCGGCCGATTCCGCCACAAGCTCGCGCGCCCGCTCGAGCTCCTCCATTTGCGTCACGAGTGGAAGCATCAGCTGTACGTCGCCGGCCAGGCGGGCTCGCAGCATTGCACGTGCCTGCGTGCGGAAGATTTCAGGCTCATCGAGACACACCCGGATGGCGCGCCAGCCGAGGAACGGATTCGCCTCGCGCGGTGGTCGAAACGCTGCGGGAAATTTGTCACCGCCGAGATCGTAGGTGCGCACCACTACCGGGTGATCCGGGAAGCGCTCGCAGATGCGGCGATAGTACTCCGCCTGTTCGTCTTCTCCGGGCAGCTCCGCGCGGCCGATGACGAGAAATTCGGTTCGCAGCAGACCCACCCCTTCTGCTCCGTGCTCCGCGGCTGTGTCCAACTCCTCGGGAAGATCCACGTTGCCCCGGAGGGACACGCGGATCCCGTCGAGGGTCTCGGCCGGCTGGCCGCTCACCGCTTCGAGTTCCGCATCGAACTGGCTTCGCCGGGCCGCCTCGGATTCGACCGCCGCGATCTCCTCGGGGGTGGGATCGGTGAGGACCGTGCCGCGCGTGCCGTCGAGGATGACGACACTGTCCGTCTGAATCTTTTCCAACCCACCCACGAGTCCCATGACACAGGGAATACCCAAGCTGTGGGCCAGAATCGCCGCGTGGGACATGGCGGTACCCTCGACGCTGGCGAAACCCACCACCTGGTCGCGATCGAATTCTACGGTCAGGCCCGGCGTGAGCTGTCTGGTAAATACGATCACCGGCTCGCCGCCACGTCCCTCCAGCACGTCGGGAATGGACTGTCCCAACAGCCGTTGCAGCACCCTGATACTGATGCCGGCGAGGTCGGCCCGCCGCTGGCGAAGCATCGCGCTGTCGGACTGCGCCCAAAGCGCGCGCAACTCGAACGCCTTGAATTCGAACGCACGCTCTGCGCTCAACTGGTTATCGCGAATCAATCCCTCGACGGCGCCCAGGAAGTCCGAATCTTCGAGCATCATGATCTGCGCGTCGAAGATCTTTGCCTCGGTAGCGCCCGCGTGCTCGGCGGCGTGTTTTCTGAGTTCGTCGAGATGGGCTTTGACGTCCGCGATCGCTTGATGCAGCAGCTCGATCTCTCGGGCTACCTCGTCTTTGGCAACAATCCGGTGCGGAACATCGGGCAGGCCCCAAGTGACGACGTACGCCGGGCCGACGACGAGGCCCCCCGACACGCCGATGCCCGTAATGAGGCGCGGGTCACTCACTGGTAATTCCGAATTCATTGGCCACCAACTCTTCCAATGCCGTCACGGCCGCTTCTGCGTCGGAACCGTCGGCGCGCAGCGTCAGCTCGGCGCCGCACTCAGCCGCCAACGTCATCACCCCCATGATGCTCTTGCCGTTTACGGCATCTCCATCCTTCGTTAGGTGTATCTCCGATTCGAACCTGCTGGCCAGCTTGACGAACTCCGCCGCCGGCCGGGCGTGCAAGCCCAGCTCGTTGATCACGGTTACGCGGCGTTCGCTTACCATAACCACCCCAGCACGAGCGTCACCACCAAGACGAGAATCCCGAGGCGAGCAGCACCAAACGTCGGCGTGAGCCAGCGCGTAGCGATCGCGGTCGCCACGGCGACACCGGCCGTGCCCCACTTTGCGGCCTCGCCGAAATCCGCAGTTAACCACGCGGCCACCACGGGGATGGCGAACCCGATCGCTACGGCAGCCAGAGGTCCGGACGCTACGAGCCCTGCCTGTAACACGGGATGCCTCAAGGCTTCCGCCACCCTCAACCCGGTGCGCCAACCCGCCAGTAGTCCCCACACACGAAGAGCGACGTGCACGGCATTGAACAAGAGTAAGAACGTGGCTACGGCGACGAACGGATGCGCCAGCGTCGCCACGATCAATCCGATGGCTGCGGCTGCCGGTAACACGCCCGCCCAGATAAGGCGGTCCCCGAGCGATCCGAGGGGACCTTTCAACGCCGCGCGGAGTCTGTCGATCTGCTGAGACGGGACACCCTCGTGTTCCGCCTTGGCGATTGAACCGACTGCAAGACCGGCGAGGTAGGGATGCGTGTTGAAAAATCCGGCGGCGCGTCCCATGGCATGGCGATACGCTTTACCCCCTCGACCACCGTTCAAATCACGCAGTAGCGGCTCGATGGCCACGGCCATGCCCAACCCCTGCAGGCGTTCGTGGTTCATTGACCCCTGAAACACGAACAATCGTGTCATGGCCGCCATCAAGCCGCGCTTCATCGCACCGCCCACACGGCGCCGGCAATCAGACCGGACACCAGCCAGATCCAACCGTGACGGGCGTCGCGCGTAACGCGAACACCGCTCACAAACGTCGTTCCCAAACCAATACCGATCGCCACGGCGCTGAGCACCACCGCGCCGCGCAACGTAACGGGTATCGTGGCTCTCACGGCGACGGCCAAGATCAATCCTCCGGCGGTCAAGCTTGCCGCACGACCGAAGTCACGAAGGACACCTCGCCGATGCAGCCGGTAAATGACCCGCACGTCTCCGGAGTCGATGACATCACGATGCCGCTGTATGTCTACCGTGGTGCGTTGTCGAACGAATTGGATAGACATTTCTCCCACGTAGGCGATCACCAGGCCCACGGCCACGGCAATACCAATGCCAAACACGTCGGGCGCACCGGCCGCGGTGGCCGCCGCCGCGACCGCCCCCAGGCCATAGTCCGGGTGCCGGGCCGCCCCGAAGGGCAACACTTCCATCGCGAAGAGTTCGAGTATGGCGCCAACGATGAGCCCGCTCTGCGCGTCGCCGACGATCCACCCGGCGACCACGCCGGCGACGATCGGTCGCGCGATCATGACTTGCGCCAAAGTCGCCAGATCGAGGCCGACAAGTGTTCCCCAAACCATTAACCCGCCCATGGTTGTGAATTCCATCAGAGCAAGTCCGCTAGGGCTATGGGCGCTGCGTTCGGCAAGTCCTGCGCCGTGATCTCGATCCCGCGGGTGGCCAGAGACCGCAACTGGCTGGCTTCGCCGTCGCTCAAGAACAGGTATGGTAGACGCTGGCGCCGATCGCCCTCGTGGTGCACGCCGCCGAGATTGACCTTGCGGATACTCGGCGCGCCGTCACACAGCCGCCGGAGCGAATCGACATCGCCCACCAGGATGATCGTCTTGCAGGAACCGTTGGCCCACGCTTCGACTCCTCCTGCCGCTTCGTCGACCGTGGTAAACTTCACGTCCATCCTTTTCGGAACACCTAGACGGTACAGCTCCTGCTCCCAGTCGTTCTCGGCGACCTCGTCATTCGCGAGCACCACCAAATCCGGCTTGAGTTCTCGACCCCAACCTACGACGACTTGACCGTGGATCAGCCGATCGTCGACACGAACAAGTTCCAGGCTCATGAAGCCACCACCTTGATCGTGCTCGCGCCGACGTCCGCAGCCCGTGCCGCGGCTTCGGCCAGACTCGTGTCCCGATGGTGCACGAAGTCGAGCAACATCGCGAGATTCACACCCGCCACCACGGCTGTGGCCGGACGCGCGCGCTGAAAGACCATTGCGGCTTGCAAACAACTCCCACCCGGCAAATCGACAAACAACACACAATCTCCATCGCCCACCGCTTCGGCAACCAAGCTACCGAGTGAGTCGCGGCTACAACCTTCATTACTGATGGGCACCAACGCGTCGGCGTCGCCGGTGATAGCGCGAACGGCATCTACCAACGCCGTCGCTACCGTGCCGTGCGAAACCACCACGCCTTTGATAGCGTCACTCATAGTCTTGCGATAGGTACTCGCGCAAATCTCGTTGCTCGGCCATTTTCGCGATCAAGCGTTCATTCAACAGATGGGCGGAGTCCACACCACCGTACTTGAGCAGGTGGTTCATCGCGACGACTTCTGAGACCACCGTGATGTTCTTCCCGGGATTCAACGGGACAACGACCTTCGGCAACTCGACCCCGAGAATCGTCATAGTCTGCTCGTCCAACCCCGTGCGATCGGCCTCGTGGGCCTTTTCCCAGACAACCAGTTGAACAACCACCTCGATGCGTTTCTGAAAACGGACGGCGTGGACGCCGAAAAGAGCGGAAACATCCACGATACCGACACCACGGATTTCCATGTGGCGGCGTGTGAGTTCCGGAGCCCGGCCGATCAACACGTCGTTGCCACTCTGGGTCACGATAATCGAATCGTCGGCAACCAGCCGATGTCCGCGTTCCACGAGATCGAGCACGCACTCGCTCTTGCCGATGCCGGATCGTCCCATGAACAGCAAACCCACGCCAAATACGTCGGCAAGCGATCCATGCAACTTCGTGGTTGGGGCGAAGACTTCGTTGAGATACGGCGTCAGCCGTTGGTAAAACTCAGAGGTGGAGAGCTTGGATCGCAGCAGGGGAATCCCCCGCTCCTTTGCCATGGCAACGAGTTCTTTCGGAACCCGCTGCCCCTTCGTCACAAAGATGCAGGGAAGATCAAACTTGAGGAACGTATCCCACGAAGCCCGGCGTTTGTCGGCGGAAAGGGACCGCAGGTAATCCACCTCGGTTTCACCGAGCACGTGAAGTCGCTTGGCCGGAAAGCGCTTCGTGAACCCAGCGAGAACCAGTCCCGGGCTCGAAACCTGAGGGACGCGAATCGGCCGGTCGAGCCCGACGTCACCTGTCAGCACCTCGAGCTGGAGAGCTTTGCCTTTCCGGGCGAGGAGGTCGCTTACGGCAAGCGGCGTCACTTCTCTCCCACCGCCTGGCGCCGGCTGGCTGGGCTACTGGGCAGTTTGTCGAGTTGGTTTCGTAGTTTCTCCATTGCGCGGTCGAGAGCCGTTCGAAAGTCGGAAGCTTCAGCGCTGGCCACATGGACGTTGTCGCGCGGCATGTACAGATGAAGCTCGACGATCTGCCGCTTATGATCTTCGTCGAACACAATCTCGGCGCGTTGGGGACGCCACGCCAACTTGGCGGCTCGCTCGATCAACTCCACAGCGCGATCGCGGAGCATATCGTCAATCTCACAGTGACGGGCGGTGACCGTGATTTTCACAGCAAGCTCCTTTCTTTTCATGAAACACCGGCGGTCTCCATCACATGCGCTCGCGTTTGTTGGGCGGCGCGCTCCCACGACAAGCCAAGCGCAAAATTTCGGCCACCCGAACCGAGACGCTCCCGAAACGCGACGTCGTCCGCAACACGAATCATCGCCGCCGCCAACGCCTGGTGGTCTCCATAGGGCACCAACAAACCCGTTTCCTCCTGTATGACGGATTCTCGCAACCCCGGGCTGTCGGCCGCAATGGTCGGCGTGCCGCACGCGGAGGCCTCGACGTTGGAGATACCCCACCCCTCCTTCACCGAGGGAAAAACATGCGCCCACGCCCGCCGCAGCAATTCCCGTTTCTGGACCTCGCTGACAAACCCCAAAAACCGCACGGCGTCACCTAGGGCCAGGCGCTCGGCGATCCTCTGAAGGCGGTGGCGATCGTTTCCCTCGCCGGCAATCTGGAGGACGGCCTCGGGAAAGCGGACCCGAACCCCTTTAAGGGCCCTGAGGGCCATAGCTATTCCCTTATAACGCTTGAGACGACCCACGTACAGGAAAGTAGGGACCTCCGCCCGGCCCGCGGCCGCATCCGGAACAAACCACTCCGTATCGACCCCCGGATACACCACGCGGATGGCCGCGGGATCAACACCCCGTTGGGCCAACTCGTCGCGCGTACTCTCACTGATGGCGTGAAAAGCCGACCGTCGGTATACCCACGGAATGGGCCGTTCCGCAAGCCAGACCAGCATCGCTACCGGAAGCGACGCCTCCTGAAATGCCGTTCTGCCGAAGAGATGAGGTACGATGGTATACATCGGCAAGCTCGTGAGCATCGGGACATACAGTGGGAGCTTGTTCACATCTTCCACGACGATATCGTACGGCGCGCGGTCGAGCGCGCCCCGGACCGCCCGCCGGCCGAGTGCGGCGAAGGTGTGCCTTCCGCCTATGCGCTGGACCTCGATCCCGTCGATCACCGTCCGCGCCTCGGCTCCATCCCAACCAGAGCACACCAACGTGACCTGATCTCCCGCTTGCACCAAACGCTTGAAGATCTCAAAAAAGTGGATCTCCGCTCCTCCCGCCTGCGGATTCTCCAAATCCAGCCAGTTCACCGCAAGAATCCTCACAGCCGGCCGTGGCGCCGCGCGAGAGCATCCAACACTCCGTTGACGAACCCGGGTGCTTTATCACCGGCGAACCAATGGGCTAAACGGACTCCCTCATCGATGACGACCTTTGCCGGAACGTCCGTCTCCAGAAGCTCATGGAGACCTAGACGGAGGATGTTGCGCTCGATCATGCCGATCCGCGAAAGCCGCCACTTCTCGG
>CAYLZR010000004.1:14942-16729 GCA_964388145.1 uncultured Gemmatimonadaceae bacterium
ATTGCAAACCGTCCACGACCGTCTCGACCGATGGCCGATGTTGCAGTTCCCACGCGTACAACAGCTGCAGCGCTCGCGCGCGGACCTTGGTCTCACGTCGCAGCACGACCATCGACCCGGTCCAGCGTATTCGCCGTCTCGAGAGCCGCGATAGCCGCTTCGGCTCCCTTGTTACCGGCCTCACCGCCGGCACGCGCCAGGGCCTGAGCAAGTGTTTCACATGTCAGCAGGCCAAAGCCCACGGGGATTCCGGTTTCCTGCGCCGCGGTCCCAAGTCCACGTGCGGCTTCGGAACAGATGTAGTCGAAGTGGGGTGTCTCACCGCGGATAACTGCACCCAACGCCACGGCCGCCCGATAGGCTTTGGTGTCGAGCCCACGCTTTACCGAAACGGGAAGTTCCCACGCGCCGGGGACCCAAACCACGTCGACGCTGTCCTGGGAATAACCGGCGTCCGCCAACGCGGTCATGGCTCCATCCAACAGCCGGCGGGTCACACCTTCGTTGAATCGGCTTACGACCACGAGCACCCGCCCGGGCGGGGAGCGGTCGAGAGACGAATCGGTTGCCATCTCAGTGGGACAAAAAGTGTCCGAGCTTGTCTCGCTTGGCGTCGAGATAGCCGCGGTTTTCGTCGGTCGGCAGCGGCTCAATAGGAACTCGCTCGACGATGTGGAGTCCGTATCCCTCCAGACCCCTCAGCTTCTTCGGGTTATTCGTCAATACGCGGATGGAACTGAGTCCTTGATCCATGAGGATCTGTGCCCCGATGCCGTAGTTGCGAAGATCCGGGGCGAAACCCAAGCGCTTGTTGGCTTCGACGGTGTCGTGTCCCCCGTCTTGAAGCTCGTACGCCTTGAGCTTGTTGAGCAATCCGATGCCGCGACCTTCCTGGTCGAGATACACGATCACACCGGCTCCGTGTTCGACGATCGTGCGCATCGCACTCTGAAGTTGCCACCCGCAGTCGCAGCGCGACGAACCAAAAACGTCACCAGTGAGGCACTTGGAGTGCATTCGCACCAGCACGTCTTTCTTGTTGGACACGTCGCCGTACACGAGTGCGACGTGTTCGGCGTCGTCAACATCGTTCGAATACCCAATCACTCGAAATTCACCATACTGTGTCGGCAACCTGGCGTTCGCGACGCGGTGGACCAAACGTTCGTGCTGCAAGCGGTACGCGACCAGTTGGGCCACCGTGACAAACGTGAGACCGTGCTCCGCCGAAAACTCCTCGAGCTGGGGCCGGCGCATCATTTTGCCGTCGTCGTCGAGGATCTCACAGATCACCCCCGCGGGGTAGAGCCCCGCCAAACGAGCGAGATCGACACTCGCCTCCGTTTGACCGACTCGCTGCAGCACGCCGCCCGGACGGGCACGCAACGGAAAAACGTGCCCGGGACGTCGCAGATCTTCGGGAACGGTCACTGGATCAATGGCAATCTGGATGGTCTTCCAGCGATCCCACGCGGAAATACCGGTCTTGACACCAAACCGCTCGGCGCCGTCGATGCTAACCGTAAACGCCGTTTCGTTGGATTCGGTGTTTTCCTCCGCCATCTGTTTGAGACCCAAGGCACTGCACCGTGCCGGCGTCAACGTGAGGCAGATGAGGCCACGGCCGTATTTCGTCATGAAGTTGATCGCGTCGTCGGTCATCGGCTCAGCCCCGCCGACGAGATCCCCCTCGTTCTCTCTATCTTCGTCGTCGGCCACAATGATCAGTCGGCCCTGACGGATATCTTCTATGGCCTGCTCAATGGTTCCAAATGACATAACACCTC
>CAYLZR010000004.1:16829-19697 GCA_964388145.1 uncultured Gemmatimonadaceae bacterium
TCCGTGGCCCGGGAATCGAGAAGCTGTTTCACGAATTTCCCGAGCATGTCTCCCTCCACATGTATCCGATCACCTACCCCGAGAGACCCCAATGTCGTGTGTTCGTACGTGAACGGAATCGCCGAGACCTGCACGACGCCGGGGTCGGGAATGGCATTCACCGTCATGCTCACCCCATCGAGCGCGATCGAACCGTGCAGTACGGTGACCGCCGCGATCTCGTCCGGTATCTTCACGTCGATCAAGACGGCATCGTCGCGTGGAGTCACCCTGAGGATTTCGGCCACGCCGTCGACGTGCCCTTGCACGAAGTGCCCGCCCAACCGTTCACCAACCGCCAACGCCCGCTCGAGGTTCACCCGCGCCCCCACACTCAACTCGCCGAGCGTCGTCCGTTCCCTGGTCGTAACAACGGCCTCGACGGAAAAGTTGCCGGGGCCCAGCTCCATGACCGTCAGGCAGGCACCGTTCAACGCGATACTCTCGCCCAACACGAGATCATCAAAGGAGGCTTCGATCGTCAGCTTCAGCCGGTCACCGTCCGTGCCGACGGCCGCCACCGTCCCCTGTTCTTTCACGATCCCTGTAAACATAACTCGCGATCCACCACCAACAGTGTGTCGGGGCCCAAGGCTCGCTGCTCGACCACCGTCCAGGCCCGGGCGTCTTGTAAGGGGACGGCGCCGAGGGCGCCGAAGGCCGGAAGGCCCTTCCCCAACCAAATGGGAGCCTTTATCCAATAGAGCCGGTCGACCAACCCCGCGTCCATCAACGACCCAATCAGCGCTCCTCCACCTTCGATCAGGATCGATTGGATGCCTCGTTCTCCCAGGGCCGCCAGAGCTGCGGCAAGGTCGTCAGCCCCCAAAACCGTAACTTGATTATGGGCAAGGGTTTGACTGAGTTCAACCACCCGGGACGGCCTGGCTACCACGATCGTCGGGGCTGTGGTCGTGTCCAGGACACGGAGGCCAGCCGAGATCTCGCCCTCGGTGGAGAATACGACCCTCGTCGGGACCACTCTCGGCTCGGTCGTGCCGCGGACGGTCAACAACGGATCGTCCGCCATTACCGTTCTCCGCCCTACTCCGATGGCATCGAATCCGGCCCGCAGCCAATGGACGTAGTCGCGGGCCTCGGGGCTCGAAATCCACTGCGAGCGGCCGGTTTCGTCGGCCAGAAACCCGTCGAGGGAGGTGGCCACCTTGATCGCCAGAAATGGCCGTGTCCGCCCTGGTCGGGACGCATCAAGGAGGAATGGAGCGTTGAGCGCCGCCACCTCCGCCGCCCCCACCCCGAGCACCACGTCGACACCCGCATCGCGCAAGAAATTGAGACCGCCTCCGGCGACGCTGGTGGGATCCGCGACCGCGGCGACCACCCGTCCCACGCCGGCGGCGGCCAGGGCTTCACAACAAGGAGGAGTCTTCCCGTGGTGGGCGCACGGCTCGAGGGTCACGACACACGTCGCGCCGGCGGCATCGTCACAGTCGTTGAGGGCGTTGGTTTCAGCGTGCGGCCCACCGTACTCCGCGTGGTACCCCTCACTGATGACGTTGCCGTCACGAAGCAACACGGCGCCCACGAGGGGATTCGGCGCGACCCGGCCCCACCCGCGCAAGGCGAGCTGTACCGCACGGCGCATCGCTTCGAGCTCGGTCACGACCCGCTCCTGAGTATCCAATATCCAATATTGAATATCCAATATCGAAGAATAAATTTTGGATATTGGATATTGGATATTGGATATTCGATATTCACCACACCCTCTTGCCGACTCTCTATTGAAGCCGCACGCCCTGGCCCGCGACAACCTCACCAATCACCCACGTCGGAACGTCGGCGGCGCTCGCCGCCGTTTGCACCTCGTCCACGGCATCGGAAGGAACGACCGCTACCAGACCAATCCCCATGTTGAACACGTCGAACATCTCGTTCCGCTCGACGTTACCTCTCTCTTGCAGGAAGGTGAACAGGGGCGGAACCTGCCAGGCGGACGTGTCGATGGTCGCACCGCAGCCGTCGGGCAGTGAACGAGAAAGATTTCCGGGCAATCCTCCACCGGTGATGTGCGCTAGGGCATGCGCGCGAGGCAGAACAGAAGAAACTGAAGCGTAATAGCTCCGATGAACGGCCAGCAGGGCGTCGCCCACCGACATTTCCAGGTCCGGGATTTCGCTGCTGACGTCGAGATGCAATTGGTCGAAGACGATGCGACGCGCCAACGAATACCCGTTGGTGTGCAAGCCGGTGGACGCGTATCCCACCAAGACATCGCCTTGCCGGACCCGGTCGCCATGCAGCGCATCCCCTTCGGACACGACGCCGACAATGGTGCCGGCCAAATCGTAATGGCCGGCCTGGTACAGGTCCGGCATTTCGGCAACCTCACCACCCGCCAGCGTGATGGCGTGTGCCCGACATCCTCGCGCGACGCCCTCAACGATCGCGGCGACGCTGTCCGGATCGAGCGAGGCTACCGCAACATAGTCGAGGAATGCGATGGGTCGCGCAGCATGAACGAGGATATCGTTGACACAGTGATTGACGAGATCTTCTCCAATGGTGTCGTGCCTATCCGCGCGAGCCGCCACCAACACTTTGGTGCCCACGCTGTCGGTGCTCATCACGAGGATGGGGTCGCGGACGTCCGGGGGCACGCGGACCATGCCGCCGAAGCCACCCACGGTTCCCCAAGACAACCCCGTGCGGGTTGAGGCGACCAGTTCGGCGATCTTGGTCATGGCCCGCCGGCCGGCATCGAGATCGACGCCTGCCTCGCGATATCTGTCAGCAGGCATGCTGAATATCGAATATTGGATATTCACTAGAAGCCGTCCGTGTCGAAATGCACGAGATCGATAAACG
>CAYLZR010000004.1:19797-26957 GCA_964388145.1 uncultured Gemmatimonadaceae bacterium
ATATTGGATATTCACTAGAAGCCGTCCGTGTCGAAATGCACGAGATCGATAAACGATCGCGCGCGCGCGGTGATCTCTCCAACGCCGACTTCCCGAAATCGTTGCACGGAAAACCGCTCGACGGCAAACGATCCGGTGGTCGCTCCGAAAACCATGGCTCGGCGAAGATTCGCCGGCGAGAGGTCTCCCGAACGCGCCAGGTGTCCCATGAAGCCTCCGGCGAACGCATCGCCGGCGCCTGTCGGATCGTAAATCTCCTCCAACGGAAATGCCGGTACGTAAAAGATACCCGTATCATCGATGAGCACGGCACCATGTGCGCCTTGCTTGATGACGACCATCCGCGGCCCACGATCCAGAATCCAGCGCGCCGCCCGGTAAATGTTCCAGTCACCCGACAATTGTCGCGCTTCGGCGTCGTTGACCATGAGCAGGTCGATGCGTTTCAACAACTGCATGAGCGTATCGGGTTGGCCCTCAATCCAGAAGTTCATCGTATCGCATGCGACCAGATCGGGTTGTCGGACCTGGTCCAGCACGCTCAGCTGGAGTTGCGGATCGATATTACCGAGGAATACGAGTTTGGCTTCGCGGTACATGTCGGGGAGTTTGGGATCGAAATCCGCGAACACCCCTAATTGCGTGTCGACGGTCTCACGATTCTGGAGGTCGAAGGAGTACTTACCCTTCCACCGAAAGCTCTGGCCGGTCGCCCGCTCGACACCGGCGATGTCGATGCCTCGTTCGGCCATCCGCTCGAGTTCTTCGCTCGGGAAGTCATCGCCAATCACACCAACGGCCAACACGGGATGAAAGAAGGTGGCGGCATAGCCAAAAAAGGTGGCCGAGCCGCCCAGCGCGTCGGTGGTGGACCCGAAAGGCGTTTCTACGGAATCGAGTGCGATGCTACCGACGACGAGTAATTCCATGCTAACATCCGTTCCGGGGAATCAATTTGCAGGAAGGCAGACGACGTCGAGACGTATCAGGCGTCGGATTCCTTGGGCTTCGACGAACCGGAGTCGGGCTTCTTGGATTTCTCCCCGCTCTTCGACGAGTCCTTCGCAGCGGCATCGGGCTTGTCCTTCTCCTTCGGCGACCCCGCCCGCTTGTAGTCGGTCTCGTAGAAGCCGGAACCTTTGAACACGAGACCCGCGCCGCCCGAGATGATCCGCTCGCCCGCAGTTCCGCACTTCGGACATTTGGCTCTGGTCTCGTCGCTCATGTTCTGCAACTTTTCGTATTCGTGCCCGCATGCCGGGCAACTATACCCGTATGTGGGCATGATGCACTCTACCGACGTTAACGATGCTGTGGGAACAACCCGGCATCTTAGCGGCCATCCGTCGCCTGGTCAAGCAGGATGGTATACGCCCCAAGACTCGCGCAGGACATCGCTGATCTCTCCCACGGTTGCACGCGCACGCACGGCGTCAACAATCAACGGCATCAGGCACACGTTAGCACTCGCGCCATCGTTCAGGGCTTCGATGGCCGCACGATAACTTGTTTCGTCCCGGCCGGCGCGGGTGCTCCGCACCCGGTCCCGCTGCTGGCCTGCCAACGCGGCATAATCCGGAGACGGCATGCTGCTCTGTGGTTCATCCGCCTCGAACTGATTCACGCCTACGACCACCTTGTCTTTCGCCTCCAGCGCGCGTTGCTCGGCGTACGCCGCCCTGCTGATGGCACGCTGAAAGAATCCTGACTCAATGGCGCGCGCCGCCCCACCGCGTTTCTCGATCTCCGACAATAGCCCGCGCGCTTCCAGCTCGATCGTGTTTGTCAGATACTCGACGTAGTGCGATCCGCCCAAAGGATCCGCTGTCTGTGTCACACCAGACTCGTGCGCGAGGACTTGCTGCGTGCGAAGTGCCAATCGCGCCGCTTCCTCGGACGGAAGTGCGAGTGCTTCGTCGTACCCGTTTGTGTGAAGGGATTGTGTTCCCCCCAACACGGCCGCCAGCGCCTGAACGGTCACCCGGACAACGTTGTTGATGGGCTGGTGCGCCGTGAGCGTAGAACCACCAGTCTGTGTGTGAAAACGCAGGCGGCAGCTCTTGTCACACCCTCCGTAACGGTCGCTCACGATCGTCGCCCACAGCTTCCGGGCAGCGCGGAACTTCGCCACCTCCTCGAAGAGGTCGTTGTGCGCGGCAAAGAAAAACGACATGCGCGGCGCGATGTCGTCGATGAGCAGGCCGCGCCCCACCACACGATCCAGATACTCGATGGCATTCGCCAAGGTAAACGCCACTTCTTGAATCGCCGTCGACCCGGCTTCGCGCATATGGTAACCGCTCACCGAGATCGGGTTGAATGGCATCCGTTCTTCCGCCACAAAAGCAAAGATGTCGGTAGCCAGCCGCAGTGAGGGTTCGAGCGGGTAGATATACGTTCCACGCGCGATGTATTCCTTGAGTACGTCATTCTGAACGGTGCCGCGCAGCTTATCTCGCGACGTTCCCTGCTCTTCGGCCACGACCACATACATGGCCAAAAGGATCGCGGCCGTGGCGTTGATCGTCATTGAGGTAGAGACGTCGTCGAGGGAGATGCCATCGAAGACGATGGCGAAGTCGTCGACACTGTCGATCGCGACGCCGGCGCGGCCCACTTCTCCCTCCGCCCTCGGAGAGTCCGAGTCCAATCCCATTTGGGTCGGCAGATCGAAGGCAACCGACAGCCCCGTTTGACCAGCGTCGAGCAGTTGCCGAAAGCGTTCGTTGGTTTCTTTGGCCGTCCCGAACCCCGCGTACTGTCGCATGGTCCAAAGACGATCGCGATACATGCCGTGATGAATACCGCGCGTAAACGGGAACTCGCCAGGCACCTCGCGCTTGGCGGCTCCGATATCTACCTGCTGGGGTCCGTACGTTTCTTCGATTGGGATTCCGGCAGGCGACCGCCGCTCTTCGGTCATTGGACCGTGGCGTCGACTTCCTGGAGCGTTCGCTCGACGAACGCGACATCGTCCCGGCTCCCGATCACGAGCGGTGTACGTTGATGCAGTTCGGTCGGCTCGATGTCCAAAATCGGGCCCCTGCCGTCGGACGCCGCTCCTCCGGCCTGTTCGGCCACGAACGCGAGCGGGCACGCCTCGTACAGCAAACGGAGTTTACCCGCCGGTGATTTGGTGTCGGCCGGATACATGAAGATCCCGCCAGCCAGCAGATTACGGTGGAAGTCGGCCACGAGTGATCCGATGTAACGCGCGTTCTTTCCGTCGCCATCGCCATCGACCCCTTTGAAACACCGTACCGCCTTCTGATAGCCGAGAGACCAACGAGTGTAGTTGCTCTCGTTGATGCTATAGTACTTACCCGATGGTGGGGTTTCCACATCGTGGTTGACGAGTCGGAACTCACCGATAATCGGATCGAGCGTGAAGCAGTGCACGCCGTTCCCCGCGGAATACACCATCACGGTGCTCGACCCATAAATCACATAACCCGCGGCAACTTGCTTGCGCCCCTTTTGCAAACAGTCGACGATGTTAGCACATCCGTCGGCCGACACTCGGCGTTGGATGGAAAAGATCGTGCCGATGGAAACGTTGAAGTCGATGTTCGACGACCCGTCGAGCGGATCGAACAACACGATGTATTTTCCGGAAGCCGCGCTGGCATCGGCCGGAATCGGTTCGTCCTCTTCTTCTGACGCCATGAGTGATACCCGCCCGGTATGCCGCAGCGCCTCCTTCATCACGTCATTCGCAAGCACGTCGAGTTTTTGCTGCTCCTCACCTTGCACATTCACCCCGCCGGCGGCGCCCAAGATATCTACCAATCCGGCGCTACGCACGTGTCCCGAGATGATCTTCGCAGCTAACGCAACGTCATAGAGAAGGCCCGAGAGCTCCCCGGTTGCCTGTGGGTGCAGACGTTCCTGCTCCATGATGAACCGTTCGATGGTAACCACGTCAGAAAAGCGCAACGGACCCTCTCCGCAAGATGGGGTGATTTGCCCTGGTCGATCTCAAAATAGCTCCCGTCCGTCCGGATCGTCACCGTCCCGCCCTCATCTGTCCGATACACCACGATCCCGCGAGCCGCGAGCCGCCGCATTACGGCAGGGGCGGGATGCCCAAAGCGGTTGTTGCGGCCTACACTGATCACCGCCACCCTCGGCCGAATGGCGTCCAGAAACGGCGCAGACGTGCTTCCCGCCGAGCCGTGGTGCCCCACCTTCAAGAGCTCGACCGCGCTCAACCGAGGGTGGACCTCCGACTCGGCCGGGAATCCGGCGTCGCCGGTGAAGAGGGCGTCGAATTCCTTGAAACGTAGATGAAGGATCAATGAATTCTCATTCGGTGAAGATTCTCGACTGATCCACCGGGCGGAGGGGTGCAACACCGCAACCACCACCGAATCGATCTCCAGCGTGTCTCCCGCCCGCGCAGCCCGCCAATCGCCGGCAAAGGCGTCGACGACGCCGAGATACTCCCCGTACAGAGCGGTTCCCAACGGCTGCGCCGGCTCCAACACCAATTCGGGCCTGGTATGCTCGATGACCGTCACCAGGCCTCCCAAATGGTCGGCGTCGCCATGCGACACGAGGACCACGTCGAGTCGTTGAACGCCTCGACGGCGAAAGAAGGGCATCACCACCCGACGACCGGCGTCGGCGTCACGGAAGCGTGGGCCTGCATCGATGAGCATCCAACGTCCGCGCGGAGTTCGCACCGCAATCGCGTCTCCCTGCCCAACCGACAGGATGTATATCGCCAGCTTACCGTCATCCGATCGGCCCCCGATATGCGGCATCGCTACCAAGCCCCAGAACACCGCCGCCAACGCGGCGGCGGCTCGATACCTGGCTACCACCCACTTGGGTGCCCGCCACGTCGTCCAAACCGCCGCCCCCAGAACCAACAACCACGGCAGCGCGAAGGACCAACCCGGTTCTCCGTTGAGATGCCCCCAGGGGATCTTGCTGGCTACCACCGCGATACGTTCGATCGCCGACAGGACCAAACCCGCGCTCACCGCCAACGTGGATCCGAAAGCGATACTCGCAAAGATGGCGGGCACCGCGATGCCGGCGAGGGGAACGGCGAACAAGTTCGACACCATCCCGATCGGCGCCACGCTGCCAAACGCCAGCGCCGTGATCGGGGCCGTTGCGAGCGTTGCACCGCACGAAACCGCAAACAACCTCGTCAGACCGGTGTGGCGGGATCGTGACAACCCGGCTGTCCACACCGTTCCCGCCACCGCGGCGATCGATAACCATGCGCCGATCGAACTCACAGCGCCGGGATCGAACGTCCATACTACCAGCGCGGCCACGGCGAGGACGGCCGACGGCGGCGGTCTTCTCTGGCGCGACCGCCCCACCGCATAGATCGTCACGAAGGCCGCCGCCCGTGTCGCCGCCGCCGGAAACCCGAGCAGCGCCACGTACACCCAGGTGACGGTCGCGCTGATGGGCCAGCTAACCCGTGATCCGAGCACGGCACGCGCCACCACACGAGTCCAAGCAGCGACGATGCCGACGTGCAAACCGGAGATGGCGAGAAGGTGAGCCAGCCCGGCGCTCGTAAAGAGGGCACGAAGCTCGGGATCCAGATCCTCTCGTCGGCCGAGGACAATCGCATCGACGAGTCCGGCCCGGGCGCCGTAGAGGCGATGTATGCGGCGAGCGATGCGTTCACGAACTCGAAAACGCAACGGAATGCCGTAGCCGGACACGTGGCGCAGATGCCGTACCCGCATCCAGCCCGGAGAGTGGACGCTGCCAACCACTACCACCGTCTCTCCGCTGGCCGGCAGGATTGCGGTGGTAAAGCGAAGACGCACCCGACCACGGCAACCCTCCGGCGCATGTACCACGGTGGCGGTAGCGGTTCCGCGACGTCCCGGGGCGTCGTGTATGCGGACGTACGCTGCGTGTTCTCCCTTTGCCCACCGTTCGGCACACCCTTCAGCAGCGCGGCGTCGGGTGACCGCACCGACTGTGGCACCGACGAGCAGGGCGCAGAGCAGGCGGTGCCGCCACGCCAAGGTCTTTCCGCCAACGACGAGGAGCACCGCGGTGACGCACAGGGAGGCAACCGGTGGAACCGCGACAACCAGGGCGGCTGCCATACCTGCGGTGTACGCGACGGCGAACCAAACGACCGGCGTCCCCATGATCGTTTACCGCCGCGACCAAGGAGTGTTCGCGCGACGTAACCCGGTTGTTGCTGTCTTTAGCGGATCCCTCGGTAGGGCTCGTGCTTCAACCCAGGACGGCCAGTTCGCGGCGGGCGGAAGTCGGGGTACCCGTGAACGTCGAACCGGTGGTACCACTGAGTCGGACATGTTGGTACGACCCGATGAGGGTTGCAGGCCCCTCGATGAGCACCACCTTGTTGGTTCTTGTCCGCGACTGTAACAACTCGCCCCGCCGGGCTTGTTTTTCCACCAGTACCTCGTGCGTACTGCCGACGAGGCCGGCGTTCTTTGTCCGCGCCACCTTGCGCACCGTCGCGATGAGCCGCTCCAACCGTTCGCCGGCCACGTCGTCCGGCACGTGATCCTTGAGCTTGACGGCCGGCGTACCATCTCGAACCGAGTACTTGAACGTGAACGCGTCGTCGAACTGCACGGCGCGCACCAAGCTCTCGGTCTCGAGGAAGTCCTCCTCTGTCTCCCCCGGAAAACCAACGATGATGTCTGTCGAGATCGCCAGGTCGGGTATGGCGGCTCGCAAACGCGCGACGCACTCGATGTATGAATCACGATCGTAGCGTCGCAGCATACGCTTGAGCACACGTGAAGAGCCGCTTTGAACCGGAAGATGGACGTGCTCACACACTTCCGGGACGTCGGCCATCGCAGCGATGACAGCCGAACTGAAATCATTCGGGTGTGGACTCGTGAATCGCACCCTGCGAATGCCATCCACTCCACCAACCGCGCGCAGGAGATCTGCAAAGTCGTGCGTTCCGTCGTGATAGCTGTTGACCGTTTGCCCGAGCAGGGTCACTTCAGTGACGCCGGTGGCGACGCGATTCCGCACCTCGCCAACGACATCCCCCAGCTTACGACTTCTTTCCGGACCGCGCGTCATCGGAACAATGCAGAACGTGCACCGATAATTGCATCCGCGTTGTACCGTCACGAAGGCACTCGCTCGATCGCCCCCGCCCCCGCCCCCGCCCCCGGCCCCGGCCC
>CAYLZR010000004.1:27057-29354 GCA_964388145.1 uncultured Gemmatimonadaceae bacterium
CCCCGGCCCCGGCCCGTGCCGGCGGAACGTCTTCATAGTGTTCCCACGACCTGAAGTCGACGTCCACCGACCGCTCTCCGCCCGCCGCCCGATCGATCAACTCCGGCAACGCCCGGTATCCGTCTGGGCCGACGACGAGATCGACGTGCGGGACCCGCTCCAACAGGTCGGCCCCCAACCGCTGGGCCATGCATCCAACCACGCCCAACACGTCTCCCGGTCTCTTGTAGCGCTTCAACTCCCCCACCCGACCGTAGATCCGTTGCTCGGCGTTGTCACGAACCGCGCAGGTGTTCACCAGGATGACGTCGGCATCCTCGGGGGTTTCCGTAACCGAGAATCCGTTCCGGCCCAGCAATCCGCAGATCAGGTCCGTGTCGGCCACGTTCATCTGGCAGCCGTAGGTTTCCACATATAGTCGCTTCATGTATCGTCAAGCCACCTCTGCCAGCAGTGTTCCATCCGCCTCGTGGCGCAGCCGCGCGGGGAAACGCGGTGAGTACGCTCGGTCGGCCGGAAAATAGACGTCGAGGTAGTCCTCCGTCAGTCCCTGCATGCTTCCCTGGTGCCTGCGCAGCACCACAATGTCCGCGCTGCCGCCATCCCTCCGCGCGCGATAGGCAGCTCCCTTTTGCGTGGCGATTGCCCGTAACTCTGCCGAGCGGCGCGACGCCACCTGAGGGTCCACCGGCCGGCCGATCCGACGCGCCGATGCTCCCGGGCGGTCCGAATAGGGAAAAACATGCAGATACGTGAACGGCAGCGCTTCGATCAACGAACGTGTGGCCATGTGATCTTCTTCGGTCTCCCCCGGAAACCCGACGATGACATCCGCACCAAGCCCCAGGGCCGGCACCCGGTCGGCAAGGGCCTCACATCGCTCCCGATAGGTTCGCGCGGTGTACCAATGCCGGCCCATTCGCTTCAGGATCATATCACTGCCGGACTGCAGCGGAGCGTGCAAATGCGACGCTAGACGATCCGGTGCGTCGCTCATGAGATTCGCGATGCGGTCGTCGACCTCGGTCGCCTCCACCGAAGACAGCCGAAAACGGGTACCCGACACTTCGTTGATCAATCGTTCCGCCAACACCCCAAGACACAACTCCTCGTCGAGGTCTTTCCCGTAGCTTCCGATGTGCACTCCTGTGAGCACGATCTCCTCGTGTGCTTCACTCAGCACTTGCGCTTCCCGAACGATATCCCGAATCGGGCGGGATCGATTTGCGCCCCGGGCGAGTGTGGTCGCACAAAACGTACAATGTTCGTCGCAACCGTCTTGGATCTTCAACCACGCTCGCGTACCTCGCGGAAAGGAGCGCAGAATCGGATCGATGCGATCGTGGTCCAGACCAACCGCCCGGAGCACGTCGGCCGGATCCGCACCCGCCACCACGGAAACCACACCGGGGAGCGACGCCAGCGCGCCGTCGTCCACCGCAGCGGCGCATCCCATAACGACTGTCTGTAGTTCTGGCCGGCCACGGTGCAACCGCCGTACGAAGCGCCGCATCTTGGCCTCGCTGGTATGCGTGACCGTGCAAGAATTGACGATGGCGAAGTCCGCGGAATCGGGGTCGGCCACGGCCGTTGCCCCGGCCGACTCCAGTGCCTGTCGCACCGCTTCGGAATCGTACTGATTGGCTTTGCAACCAAAGGTGTGGAGATAAAAGCGCATGTTTGTCTTAGCGAACGGGCGTCACCGTAATGCCCACGGTGAAATACCACCCGCGCTCCCTGGCCCCCGCACCGTCCCGCCGAAATCGCTGCAAGGCGGCGTCGATGACGGCGCGGTTGGCCGCAAACGGCGCCCCGGTGCCAATGGAGTAGTTCCATTCGGTGGGTCGATCGGCGGTGGGGCTGAACGGCAACTGCGCATAACGGATTCCCAACCGCAACGGAAATTTCGCTCCCTGTCTCGCCGATCCCATCTCCAACCCCGACCCCACCTCCCAGGTGTCGAACGCGGTGGTTCCGGCAGCCGACACGTCGTCTTGGCCGCGACTCCAGGACCGCCACCTGGCGGTGGTCATCCAACGTATCCGAGACGTTAGCCCAAAAGACGCACCGAATGCCAACGAGGCCGGCATCGTCACGCTCGGAGCAGCAGCATCCTGCAGACGAAGACTCAACGAAGAGTTCCATCTCCCCGCCACGGCGAAACCCAGCTTCGTATTTGGCACCCAAAGGAGACCTCCCGACAGCGACCTTCCCGAGAAGCGCAGCGCATCGGTCTCCCGGAAGGACTGAAACTCCTCGCTTTCGAAGACTCGAGTCGCCGTGACGCGACTGGACCC
>CAYLZR010000004.1:29454-36102 GCA_964388145.1 uncultured Gemmatimonadaceae bacterium
CGTCGGCTCCGGACGTCGTGTAGTTGCGGAAGGTCGTACCGGATACGGCGCCAACGGTTACCTGGCCGAACGTGGCCGCAAGCGCGGGATTGAGAACCGATGCCCGATCGAACAGATCAGCTCCACCACCCATCGCCAGCGACCGCACGCCCCCGGCACGTCCTGGGAAGCCCACACCCCGGATGCCGAACACCGAGTTCTGTGCCTCGAGCGACGCCGGACTCACCGCAACCAACAAACCCAGAAAGATGACGCGCTTCTTCATTGTCCAAACCTAAAGGGCGGCACATATGTCACACGAATTGCAGGCTCCATGCCAGGCATCCGCGTCGACGCGAGACGAAGTTGTGCTGGCGAAGCGGCTTCGAGATCGAGGCGCACAATCAGCGACCGAACCTGGTCTGGGGAGTTCTGCCAAAACGTCACGAGATTAGAGATGTCGATCGATACCGTATCGGTCGATCCGACGCCAACCCGCGTCCGCACGAGCAACGTATCAGGGGTCGAAAGGATCGGCGATTTCGCGCCGAAATCAGCACCTAGCCCTTCCGCGACTACCGAGAACGTGTCCATCGGTGCGCCCAGTACCTCTACCGGAACGAACAGCAGGGTGGCGCGGACGATCTTGGACGAATCCAGGATGACCGA
Source organism: uncultured Gemmatimonadaceae bacterium (assembly GCA_964388145.1). Classification (GTDB taxonomy): domain Bacteria; phylum Gemmatimonadota; class Gemmatimonadetes; order Gemmatimonadales; family GWC2-71-9; genus B3T1B10. The sequence goes on from CAYLZR010000004.1 coordinate 30,103, forward strand.
CGGAAGATTGACTCGCAGGAACGCTCTCGCCGAGGGAGTACCGCCGACCAACAGCGCGCCTGCCGGCGGCCCCGGAAGATCGGTATCGACGAATGCGTCGAACTCCGACAGACGTAGATCCGTACGTTCGAGCGAATCTACGCCCGATTCTACCAGTACGTAGCGCGTAAGCAGGGGGCCAAGACCCGTCTCACGAGTCCTGAAATTCGCGAAGGCCGGTGTTGTGCCGCGAATGGAGAGTCCCACCGCAACTTGGTTTTCGTTTGCTTCAAAATCCGGAAATGCGTCGCCGGGAATGATTGCGGACACCGTGTCTGCGGTGACCGTGTCGGGAATCGCAATCATGCCGATGATGGTACTGTCCTCGAAGAACGGGGCGAACTCGGTGAAGTCTCCGAAGAAGTCCACCGACGGATCGATACGATGCAACGTTATTTGCAGCCCGGTTACGTCGGGGCTGCGACTCAACAGAACGAGATCGAGCTGGAAAGAATCCTGTCGCACCACTGGCCCTTGAACGAGCGAGTCGACCGCGGCGCTGTCGCCGAAACCTGCAAACCGGATGATCACACGACTCTCGACACCCGCTCCGCCGCCCGCGACCTGCATCGCGTTCGCCCCAGTCGGTTCCACGTATCCGGTAAAAGAAGTGTCGCCTTCCAACACCCCGATGAGTACGGTGTCGATGATCTCGATCACGGCGTTGGGGCAGAACTCCGGGCAGGAGCCGGGCGTGGTGATGCTTACCTCGCACGCCAGAACACCCACCCCGATCCCGGCGATCAAAGCAAATCGTTGCTTTATTTCCATCTAGTTCATCCGTGTCCGTTTCCTCACGGAGCCAAATCCTCGGCTCCGAACGGGTCGGGCATCAAATCGCCCATCCTCCAGCGGCGCGATCCCGATGGCCCCACAGCCTCGACCACCAAGTCGGCGGCCATCTCCGACAACACCTGGCGACACGCGCCGCACGGGGCGGACGGAGGCGTCGCGTCCGATACCACCACCAACCGGTCGAACTTCCTCGCGCCGGCCGCGATGGCGGCGCCCAACGCCACGCGTTCCGCACAGTTCGTCAAGCCAAAGGAGGCGTTCTCCACGTTGGCGCCGACAAAGATGCGCCCTTCCGTGTCCTGCAACGCCGCCCCAACCTTGAACCCACTGTACGGGGCGTAGGCGTTCGCCTGAGCCTCGGTGGCGGCCTGGACCAGCCGATCCTTCATCCCTTGCTCCGCGGTTCAGCCATAGATCTCGGGGAGAAAAGATAGCCCAATGTCCGCGTCCAACCCGAAATAGTCCGCCACGGTCGCCCCCACATCGACAAACGCCCTCGACCCGAGGGCGGTAGGGCGGACTCGTGGACCGGTGACGAGAATCGGGACCGCCTCCCGGGAGTGGTCGGTGGACGGGGTTGTCGGGTCGTTCCCGTGGTCCGCAGTGAGGATCATCAGATCCTCATCCCGAAGCAACCCGACCAGGTCGGGCAACCTCCGATCCAACTCCTCCAACCCCATGTAAAACCCCGGTATGTCGTTCCTGTGCCCCCACGTCTGGTCGAACTCGATGACGTTGGCGAGCAAGAACCCCGATTCCATGGTGTCGAGGGCGTTACCGATGAATGTATAGGCACCCTCGTTTGTAGAGGTGTGCCGGCTGGCGATGCTGCGACCGGCAAACAGGTCGTCGACCTTTCCCACTCCCACCCGCTCCACGCCCGCGCCCGCCAGGCGATCCAGCAGCGTGGGAGCGGTGGGTTCGAGCGAGAAATCCCTCCGATGCTCCGACAGTCGGTGGAAGGAACCGGGGTCACCCACGAAAGGCCGGGCGATGACCCGGGCCACACCGTGGTCGCCCATCAGGATCTCTCTGGCTGCCTGTGCCCCGGCGTAAAGCTCGTCGAGTGGAATCAACTCCTCGTGGGCCGCGATCTGGAAAACGCTGTCGGCCGACGTGTAGAGAATCCACGCCCCCGTCGCGAGATGCTCGACCCCGTATTCTTCGATCACGGCGGTGCCCGACGCTGCTTTGTTGGCCAGCACGCCTCGGCCGGTGGCCTGCGCAAACCGATTGACAACCTCCGTGGGAAAGCCGTTGGGGTACACGGGAAAGGGCCGGTCCAGGATCACACCGCACAACTCCCAGTGCCCCGTGATCGAATCTTTGCCGAACGACTCCGGCACGGCTACGCCGTGAGCGGCTTTGGGCCTCGAGCAACCCATCCCGTCGAGCGGCCGGCAACATCCGAGTCCCAACGCATCGAGGTATGGCAGGTCCAAACCACCCACCGCGCGGGCCACGTTGCCAAGTGTGTCGCTTCCCGCATCGCCGTATTCCTCAGCGTCGGGCGCCGCACCGATCCCAACGCCATCGAGGACGATGAGCGCTACCCGTCCAGATCGGGGATGATTCACGTTGGAGAGTAATGACGTGGCAGCCGCGACCCGAGCCCGACCAGGATTTCGTACGAAATCGTTCCCGCCCACCCCGCAAACTCATCGAGCGTTATTTCACCTGCACCGTCGGTGCCGATCACCGTGACCACGTCTCCCACCGCGATGTCGTCACCGGCGTTGGGTCCCAGATGCACCATCGTCATGTCCATCGTAATGCGCCCCACGACGGGGAACCGTCGCCCTCGGACGAGCAGGGCGGCCCGACCTTTCATGGCGCGGGGGAGGCCGTCGGCGTATCCAATGCCGATCGTCGCCACGGTCGTCTCTTCGTCAGCCGCCCATTCGCCACCGTAACTCACGGTCTCGCCGGCCCGCACGCGTCGAAGACTCACCACGCGCGCCCGAACCGAAACCACCGGCGACGGTGTCGGCAGGTCGTTGCCGATCTCTCCACCGAATAAAAAAATCCCAGGCCGCACGAGATCGAATTTGTCCTTCACCCGCCAGGCGCCCGCACTGTTACACACGTGCACCAGTTGCGGCCGTTCAGAAAACGCCTTCAACGCGGTCCGGAAGCGATCCAGCTGTAACGAGACTGTCGCGCCATTTTCGTCGGCCGAGTAGAAATGGGTGAAGACTCCCTCCGGCGCGGACGCGGCGACCGCGGCCAGCGTCTTGGTGTCATCCCATCGCACTCCGGCACGGGACATTCCCGTATCGATCTCGCAATGATACGGACGATCTGATGGCCACTGCCGAATGACGGCGGGGTCGTCGAGAACCGGTCGGAGGTTGTGCTCGAGCAGTGTGCCGAACTGTCCGGCGCTCGCGGGCGTAAACACGACCACCGGTCGCTCGACGCCGATCTCACGAAGCTCGCGTCCTTCATCCATCGTCGCCACGCCAAAGCCCCACGGGTCGACCGAGTCGAGCGCGCGCACGACTGCCTGGACGCCGAGTCCGTAGCCATTCGCCTTGATCATGGGAAGGAGGGGGGCGTCATGCGCCGCGCGGCGCACGGCCTGGGCGTTTTCGACGAGGTTACCGAGGTCGACTTCGACCCAAGCGCGGTCGTTTGGTTGGTTCGTTGACACGCTCACTGATCAGCGGGTATTGTACCGGCGAGATGACGCAAAGGCAAGAACCATCGGTGCTTGGACGCATCGTCGAACTCGTTAGGGATCTCCGGAATCGGTGTTCGTGGGATCGTGCTCAGACCCGGGCGACACTACGACCGTATTTGGTGGAAGAGGTCCTCGAACTCGATCACGCGTTAGCCATGGACGACGTCGACGCTATCAAGGACGAGGTCGGCGACGTGCTATTGCACATGGCCTTTCAGATCGTGCTCGCCGAAGAAACCGGCGAGTTCGGCGCGGAAGACGTGACCAACGCCATCGTCACGAAAATGAGGCGTCGCCATCCCCATCTTTTCGATCTGGGTGATGAGCCCGAGACCTGGGAAAAACAAAAATTACAAGAATCCGATTCCGAATCTCCGAGCATCCTGGACGGGCTTCCCCCAACCCTGCCCGCGCTCTTGATGGCGTACCGGCTTCAAGAGCGCGCCGCCGGGGTGGGGTTCGACTGGCCGGACACCAAAGGTCCGCGCGCAAAAGTTGCGGAAGAGCTTGCGGAACTCGACCACGAAATGCAGGAGGGACGAGACGCGGGTCGCGTCGAGTCCGAAATCGGCGACTTGCTCTTTTCGATCATCAACCTGGCCCGGAAAATCGGGTGCGACCCCCGTGCCGCATTGGAAAAAACCAATCAGAAGTTTGACCGTCGCTTCAGACAGGTCGAGCGACTCGCCGTCGAACGCAATATCGACGTTGGGCGCGCTTCGTTGGAGGAGTTGGACGTCTTGTGGGAGGAAGCGAAGCAGTCAGGTTAGGGACGAAGACGGTGCATCTGACGCGGGAACGCGATCGCCTCGCGAACGTGCGGTATCCCACATACCCACGCCACCGTCCGCTCCACTCCAAGTCCGAAACCGGAGTGGACGAACGTCCCGTACTTGCGCAGATCGAGATACCATCCGTACGCATCTTCCGGCAGTCCTTCCTCGCGGATTCGTGAAAGCAGGACGTCGTGGTCGTCTTCGCGCTGGCTCCCTCCAATGATTTCCCCGTACCCTTCCGGCGCCAGGCAGTCGTTGTTCAGCACCGTGCGTGGATCGTCCGGATTGCGTTTCATATAGAAGGCTTTGGCTTCCTTCGGGTAGTTGTACACGAACACCGGACTTTCATGCCACGTGGCGATGATCGTCTCTTCCTCCGCACCAAGATCTTTGCCCCATTCGATGTTCTGACCCTGTTCTTGAAGCTTGGCCACTGCGTCTGAATATGTAATGCGGGGGAACTGGGGCTGAACGGCTTCGAGACGAGCCGTGTCGCGCTCGAGCGTTTCCAGCTCCGACTTTCTCCGATCGAGGCAACGCTCCACGATGTAGCAGACGAAATCTTGTTGCAGCGCCATGTTGGCATCGGAATCGTACCAGGCCACTTCGGGCTCTACCATCCAGAACTCCGTCAGGTGCCGGCGTGTCTTGGATTTCTCGGCCCGGAAGGTCGGGCCGAAGCAATACACCTTGCCGAGCGCTGCAGCAGCGGCCTCGAGGTACAGCTGGCCCGTCTGCGCTAGGTATGCTTTGCCAAGATCGAAGTAATCGGTCTCAAACAGTGTGCTGGCTTCCTCACCGATGGCACTTGTGAGGAGCGGTGTGTCGACGAGACAAAAGTCACGTTCGTAAAAGAAGTCGCGTATCGCCTGCACCACCTCGTGACGCACTTTCATGATGGCTTCTTGACGACGGCTCCGCAGCCAGAGGTGACGGTGTTCGAAGAGAAACGTGGTACCGTGTTCTTTGGGTGTAATGGGAAAGTCGACGCTGCGCCCGATGATCTCGAGACTGGTCAAGCCCAGCTCGATTCCCCCCGGCGAGCGCGCATCAGCCCGGACTTCGCCCGAAACGCTGACGGAGGTTTCTTGGGCCAGGGCCTTCACCCCTTCCCACACCGTCTCATCCACTTCATTCTTGGGAACCACACACTGCAGGTACCCCGTCCCATCGCGCAGGACGGCAAAGGCGATTTTCCCGCTGAAGCGGGTGCGAGCAACCCAGGCCCGCAGCGCAACCGTTTCGCCAATGCGATCGGGAAGATCCCTGATACGAAGTACGTCGTCCATGGGCGAGAATGGTAGGGTGGCTTCGCAGAAAAGGGAAGGAGGATGGTGCATGACGAGCGATCTAGCAGCCAAAAGTTGTATTCCCTGCCGGGGCGGCGTGCCGCCGATGGAGGGTGAGGAGATCCAAGCCCTGCTGGCGCTGCTCGGCAACGGCTGGACAGTGATCGACGACCACCACATTCAAAAGAATTACAGATTCAAAGACTTTGCCGACGCGTTAGGGTTCACAAACCGCATCGGTGCCATTGCCGAAGAGCAGGGACACCACCCGGACATCTACCTGGCATGGGGCAAAGTGGGAATCACGATCTGGACGCACAAAATCGACGGCCTCACCGAGAGCGATTTCGTGCTCGCAGCGAAGTGCGAGGAGGCGGGGTAGGGAATATCCAATATTGGATATTCAGGATTGGATATT
>CAYLZR010000004.1:36202-38247 GCA_964388145.1 uncultured Gemmatimonadaceae bacterium
ATTGGATATTCAGGATTGGATATTGGATATTCGATATTCCCTTCCTACATCACCGGCCGATCCCTCGGCTCCAACTTCACGGCCCACAATCCACTGCTGATATCCGAGAAGAAGATGTGCCCCTTGTACGGGATCACGCTCCACGCCGCCGCGGCGTTCGGGATCCAGCCGAGCGGATCGTTGGCCTTGTAGACTGCGATCTCGCGCCCCTGCGTGTACAGGTTGCCCATCAATTCACCCGACACGTCGACGAGCCGCATGCCGCCCTCGTAGTAGGCCTCGTAGAGGATGTCGTTCTCGACCCAAATGTTGTGCGTCCCGTATTCCGATACTTCGTAACGCGCCACCATTTCCGGCTTCTCCGGATCGGTCATATCGAGGATTTGGATGTACCCCGACGTGGCCCGCGGGTAACCACCCCGTCCGGTTTCGGGATCGTAGGGCTGTCGATGATCAGGCCCGTTCCCCTCCCAGGCGAGGCCGCGACGATTCACGATCTCGTCGCCGACAAACAGGTAGAACTTTCCAGTTGACTCCGAGACGTAGGGAAACACTGCGTGGGTCTGACCGGTGGGAATCGGATACACCCCGATGAGTTTCGGGTTTTCAATCGAACCTCCCCAGCGACCGTTGCCCACATCCACCGCGACAACACCCGTTTGCCACTCCGCCGAGTACGCCACGCCGTCATGGATCCACAAATCGTGAATACGGCTATCGGGATGATTGTACTCGCTCACATACTTGGGGTTGTAAATGTCCCGAAGATCCAGGATGACGTATTTGTCTCCGCCGGCCAACGCAAACAGGTAGTCGTTTGTGGCGTACACATTGTGCACTCCACCCGTCAACCCATTGGCATCAAAAGTGGACGCAATAGTCGGGTGCGCGGGATTCGACATGTCCAGAATCACCACACCGTTCCGTCTGTTTGAAGCGCCCTCACGTGAAATAGCCGCATACCGTCCGTCCGGAGACACTTTGACGTCATTGAGCGACCGCGCATCGACTTGGACCGAGTCGGTCTTGAAGATGTTGCCTGGATCTGTGACGTCCCACACGAAAGCGTGGCTTTGTGCCTGCCGCGCCCCGGTCAACGCGTAGTCCCGCCCATCGACGCCCTGGAAAACCCACAAGTCGCTCGTATAGTGCGTGGTCTGCCGACCGTGCCCCACGACGTTTACCCGTTGAACCACGTCGCGTTTGACGACGGTAAAACGTCGGTTGGCGGTGATCGGCCCTGCAGAAGCCATCACGGTATACACGCCTGGAATGTCGGCAACCACCTTGCCGTCGATGATTTGGCCGGGCGCAGACGGAGCGATGATCCCTTCTTCGGCCTTGAACGCCAGCGTCCAGATCACTGGAACGCCGTCAACGATCCGACGGCGATCGTCTCGGGCAACGGCGGAAAAATTCTGGACATCACCCGTGCGGACCCCGTCCTCACCACCGACGATCTCGAGTTGCGTCGCGGTGAGCGGTTGCACTCGATATTCCTTCTGAGCGGACACCCCTTGAAAGGATGCCGTGATCATCGTGGTGCCGGTATCCTCTCCGCGCACGTATCCGTACCGGTCGACCGATGCCACGTCGGGATCGGCGCTCCTCCACTCGAACGTGACATCCGGCCGCGACGATCCGTCGGCATGGTATGCGGTCGCATCATGCAGAATTGTCGTGCGTTCGTACAAGGTCCCCGGCTCCGCGGTTATCTCGATCCGTTCGACGTCCGGCCAGTTGACCCGGACGGGTACCTGAATACTCGGCGGCGGCCGATTGGCGTCGGGCGGTAGCGCGACCGTGGCAAAGATTTGGTATTCTCCGGGCGCAACAGCTGTCAACAGACCGTCTTCGTACCGCACGCCGCGAAATGCTCCACCTATGCGGATGGGTACGTCAACGACGTTACCCGACGCATCAAATGCTGCGATGGTAAAGCGCACCGACTCGCCTTGCGTCAACACGACGGAGCTCGGGGTGGCCTCCAAGCGGGTGACGGTGAGTGCTCGTCTCAAATCTTCCTGCGCGGTAAGCGGCGCGAC
>CAYLZR010000005.1:0-2355 GCA_964388145.1 uncultured Gemmatimonadaceae bacterium
TCGAAGGTGTGCACAACCGAACCGATTTTGATCTTTCCCGGCATCAGGAGTTCTCGGGAAAAAAAATGCAGTACGTCGATACGGTCAGTAAAGAACGGTTTACGCCCTACGTCGTCGAGACCGCTTTGGGCGTCGGCCGGTTGTTCTTGGTGGTGCTGGCGGACGCGTATCGCGAAGAAAAGGTGGAGGGGGAAACGCGGGTCGTATTGGGGCTGCACCCGTCGATAGCGCCGGTCAAGGCGGGTATCTTTCCGCTCGTGAAGAAGGACGGGATGCCCGAGGTGGCACGGAGCATCCGTGACGACTTGCGTAAGCGGTTTCCCGTTTTCTATGACGACGGAGGATCAATCGGAAGGCGGTACCGGCGGCAGGACGAGGCGGGGACTCCGTTCGGTGTGACTGTGGACGGCCAGACGGCGGATGATCAGACCGTTACGGTGCGCGATCGGGATTCGCTGCACCAGGATCGGGTTGCTACGGACAAACTGGCGGAATATCTCACAGAGCGGATTCAAGGATGACGCTTGAAAAGAGGATCACTAACACCCAAAACCTGGAACCAAAAACCTAGTCTCCATGCTACACGAAATGACAACGCCGCTCTCCGGCGGCGAGGTTCTCGAGAGAGCAAAGACGTTTTTTACGGAGCGGATTCCGAACAACGGTGCATTTCTCGAGGACGAAGGGAAGGCACACGCGACCTTTCGCGGCCAAGGAGGTGAGGAGATCGCGCTTGCGGTCATCGCCACCGACGCCGGTACAAGGGTGCGCGCGTCGACACTGTTCTTCGATCAGGCCATCGATAGATTTTTTTCGACCCTCCCCTGGGCGGTGTGACGGATGAACGTTCGGGTACAGGTGATTGACGTGTGGGATACCGTCGAAGTGCCTGTGACACGCGATGTCACTTTTGCCGATCTGAAAGCCACGTGTCTCGACCAAGCCATGGGCCGCGCGGTCGATCCGTCGACATACGCCATCAAGTTTCGCGGTGCGCTGGTCACCGACGAAGACCAGACGCTGGGAGCGGCTGACGTTCCCGACGGTGCACCGATGATTGTCCTCCCCGCGCATCGTCAGCCGGTGCGCTGAAAAAAGCGCAAACGACGATTCCCAACGACGATCTTTCAAATCGTTCTTGGCTGCAATCAGCGAACGTCGGCGCGTCCACGCGGAAGCGACCGGGACGCACCATCACCGTGCTCGCCGTGGGTTTTCTTGCGCTCGACGGTGCACTGTTGCTCATGGCCGGAATCTGGCTCCGACGGATCGGTCTCGTCGCGTGGGGTGTCGTGTTTGCGCTGGGAGCCGTGGCGGTGTTCTTCTATTGGCGGCGTTACCAGCAGCACCTGCGCGAAATCAACGAGGGTTTGGAGTCGCGGTTTCGGGAACTGATGGAACTGCAAGCCGATCACGGAAAGAGTGATGGGAGAGACGAGTAGGTAGCTGATTATTCACCGTATGTCTGTTCAAATCATCTGGCACCCATCCTCTCTCGATCACGATCCCGGGCCCGGTCATCCCGAGTCCCCCGCGAGACTCAAGGCCATCCTCGAGGAACTACGCCTTCGCGATTACAGCCCGATCGTGGAGTGGTCGGAGGCCGCGCCGGCGGAGGCCCGCCTGCTCGAGCGAGTGCATCCCTGTGCGTATCTGGAGCGGCTCGAGGCGATGGCTCGGCGTGGTGGCGGCATGGTGGACGGTGACACGTTCTTGAGCGCGGGGAGCTATGTAGCGGCGACGCACGCCGCGGGCGCCGCGGCTGAGATGGCCCGCCGCGCACTCGAGGGCCAACCGGCGTTCGCCGCCATCCGACCTCCGGGCCATCACGCGATCGCCGATGTTTCGATGGGGTTCTGTCTGATTAATAACGTGGTCGTAGCCGCTCGGTCGGCGATCGACGATCTCGGGGCGAAGCGAGTGCTGATCGTTGATTGGGATGTGCATCACGGGAATGGCACGCAGGCACTGGTGGAGCGCGATGCTCAGATTCGGTTCGTCTCGTTGCACCAATATCCGTTGTACCCAGGCACCGGACGCGAAGACGAACGGGGAGTCGGCAACGTGTTCAACGTTCCACGCCCCCCGGGTCTGCCGCGGGAGACGTACATCGCGGATCTCAACGCAGCAGTCGAACGCGCGACCGACGGGTGGCTTCCCGACGTGTTGCTGATCTCTGCCGGCTTCGACGCAATGGCGGGCGACCCGCTGGCCGGCTTCACGCTCGAGCCCGAGGATTACGCCACCTGGGTGCACGAATGGAAAAAGATGGCAGTGCCGATAGGAGCGGTCCTCGAGGGTGGGTACGTGCCCGAACGGATACGGCTGGCCGCCGGTGAGATGGTCCGGGCGATG
>CAYLZR010000005.1:2455-8103 GCA_964388145.1 uncultured Gemmatimonadaceae bacterium
ACCACCTGTTCCGTGGCACTCCCGATTCCCGCCGAGTCCCCATACTCCTACAGCCTCCCTGCGGCGTTGGCCGATCGTGTCGTGCCCGGGGCGCGCGTGGTCGTGCAGGTTCGCACGAGAGAGATGGTGGGGATCGTGACGGCGGTTGGCGCCGATGATCCGGAGGGGCTCAAGCCCGTGCTGTTAGCTCCGGACACGCAACCACTTCTTCCCTCCAAATTGTTGTCGCTCGCAGATTGGGTATCGCGATACTACGCGGCCCCGCTCGGGCTCACGCTCAAAGCGATGTTGCCCGGTGGGATGTGGGGGACGTCGCGTGTCGTTGCCGAGATACGCGATCCGAGTCGGGCACCCGGTGGCGTTGGAGCTTTGGTGGTGGAGCACTTGGAGCGGATAGGCGGCAAGGCCACAGCCGGGCGGCTTTCGCGGAGCTTGAAGCGTCCGGTGTGGGAGACTCTTCAGCGATTGGCTCGCGTCGGAGCGATCGAGCTGCACACCGTCGCCCCGTCGTTGGGTCCCGCGCCCGGATCGGAGACGGTGGTCACACTCACCCGAACGCTGTCCTCACTCCTCGAGCGCGACGAAGCATTCGGCCGCGCCAAGAAACAGAGGGAAGCGTACGACGCCCTCGATGCGTTGGGTGGCGAGGCCTCCATGCGGCGCGTGACGGGAGAATTGGGTTTTTCTCGCGGTGTGATCCGTGGGCTGGTCGATCGGGGTCTGGCCGCGTTGGAAGATCGCGAGCGTCTGCGCGATCCGTTCGAGGACGTGTCGACTCCTCCGCCCTCACAGCCGTCGGATGCGCAGGTCCAAGCGATCAACGCCATTCGGGGGCTGTCGCCGGCCACTGCGGTGACGTTGTTCGGCGTGACCGGAAGCGGAAAGACGCTGGTATATCTCGAAGCGATGCGCGACGAAGTTCGCAGCGGTCGCGGTGCGATTGTCCTGGTACCGGAGATTGCACTCACGCCCCAGACGATCGCGCGTGTTCGTGGTGTATTTGGCGACACTGTGGCTGTACTTCACAGCGGATTGTCTGACGGCGAGCGCGCCGATGCGTGGCGCGCCCTCCTCTCGGGCCGCCGCCGTGTGGCGGTGGGGGCGCGGTCGGCTGTCTTTGCGCCGGTGCACGATCTGGCGATGATCGTCGTCGATGAGGAACACGACACTAGTTATAAAAACGGCGAGTTACCGCGCTATCACGCGCGCGACGTAGCGTTGCGTCGCGCAAAGTTGGAAGGTGCGAAGGTGGTGCTCGGAAGTGCGACACCGTCTTTGGAAACGTGGGCGAGGAGGGAACGCATTCAGGTGGTCTCGTTACCCCACCGCGTTGCGGCACAGCCTCTGCCGGAAGTCGTACTCATCGATATGCGATCCGCCAAGCGTGTGAAACAGAGCGGCCCGTTGCCTTGGTCGGAGCCGTTGGACGAAGCTGTCAGAGACAGGTTGGAGCGTGATGAGCAGATCATCCTCCTGCTCAATCGCCGAGGATTCGCTCACTTCGTGCAGTGCGCCACGTGCGGTGAGGTCATCCAGTGTCCGTCGTGCAGCATTGCTCTGACGGTTCATCGGACGCCGGCGGGATTGCGGTGTCACTATTGCGGATTTGATCGGGATGTTCCCACGGAATGCGACGTGTGCGGAGGAGAAACGCAACGGTCTCGTGGAGCTGGAACGCAGCAGCTCGAGCGATGGCTCGCCGAACGATTCCCCAGCGCCCGTATTGCCCGCATGGACGCGGACACGACCAGCACGAAATGGTCGCACCACCGCATCTTAGCCGATTTCGCTGCGCACGACGTCGATCTGTTGTTTGGAACGCAAATGATCGCGAAAGGATTGGATTTCCCCGGGGTCACGCTGGTCGGAGTCGTGGACGCCGACACGGGTTTGTACCTGCCTGACTTTCGCGCCGCTGAACGTACCTTTCAGCTCATCGCGCAGGTCGCGGGGCGTGCCGGTCGCGGACCCAAGGGAGGTCGTGTCCTCGTCCAAACCCGTGTACCGAATCACTACGCCTTACAGGCTGCCGCCTTGCACGACTTCGAAGGATTCGCCGAGCGCGAATTGAGCGAACGTGCGGAGCCGCCGTATCCGCCCTTGCGGGCGCTCTCCAACGTGATTGTCAGCGGCACGTCCGAACGGCAGGTGGCCGCGGCCGCCGGAGACATCGCCGAATGGCTCCGAGGGTTGGTAGCCAAAACGACCGACACACAGGTTGTCGGGCCGGCGCCCGCCCCGCTGGCGCGCATCAAGGGGCGGTGGCGGTGGCACATGATCGTACGCGCCGCCGACCCGCGCGTCTTGGGAAAGGTGTTGCGGTATGCCGTACGCCGAGCGCCGCACACCCAGCGTGGCCAGATACGGGTCATCTTCGATCGCGATCCCGTCACGTTATTGTGAACCCGCTCCCGCTTGAAACTGGTTCTCAACCCCGGTAACTTGCTGCCGTCGTTAGCGTTGGGGCGTCTCCCAAAGATCTTGCCATGACATCTGCCGTACCGCACAACGTTGGATACCCGGTTGCCACGCCCGGTGTTGGGGCGGGGTGGGCAATGGTGGCCAAAGCGCTAGAAGAGATCATGGCGCCCGATGATATCGTGCGTATTTGGATCTTTCCGCCATTGCGCGGCGATGGTCGCGAGTGGGGAACGGCCGTCGTTGCCACGGGGGCAAAGGTTGAGCGCTTCACGGTGCACACGGCCAAGTACATGCTCAACACTCGTGGACGGCACCGCGGGCGGGGTAAAGTGGAGTTGGATGAAGTGGGCGAAGGACCGGTGGACGTGGTCTTGGATGTGGTGGCTGGAGTACAGTCTCGGACGGGCGACGGAGAGCCGCCGGTTGAGATCGACCCCGGGCTTTGGTTCGCACAAGAGGAAGATGACGAGTCCACCACCGAAGCTTGACGCGGGTGAGTTGATGGAGCGGTTTCGCGTGTACATGCGAGACCGTAACTTGCCGCTCACGCATCAGCGCGAGGCGATTGCATCAGCGCTCTTTTATTCTGAAGAGCATCTCTCGGTTGACGACATCGAGGCAGCGCTACGCGGCAAGGAAGTTCACGTCGGTAAAGCGACGGTGTATCGTACCCTCGATTTGTTGGTGCGAGCCGGCCTGGTGGACGAACACGATTTCGGCGAGGGATTCAGACGCTTCGAACCACGGAGCGCGAGAAATCACCATGAGCATCTCATTTGTACTTCTTGTGGCAAAGTTGTCGAGTTTACGTCTGAGCGGATCGAACGGATGAAAGCACTCATCGCCGACGAACATGGTTTTCGCCATCATCACCATCGCCTGGACATCTATGGTGTGTGCAGCGACTGTCAGGAACATGCCGTCGAACCGTCCGAAAGCGGGCGGAGCGAGCTAGGCAGGGGGAGCCGGTGATCGACGCCAGCACGCTCGTCCCGCAGAAGGCGTTTCTCACGAAGGGTATCGGACGCCACAAAGAGATGCTCACCAGTTACGAGCTTGCGCTGCGCGACGCAAGAATCGCAGAGTACAACCTGGTGACCGTCAGCTCGATTTTCCCCGCACACTGCAAACTGGTTTCCCGCAACCGTGGAGTGAGAACGCTGCGGCCCGGCCAGATAGTGTTCGTGGTGCAGGCGAGGACGCAGACGAACGAACCGTCGCGGCGCGCGGTGGCTTCTATCGGGCTCGCGATCCCAAAGGATCCGAATCACTACGGATACATCTCCGAGCACCACGCGTTTGGCATGCCGAAGTCGACGGCGGGCGACTACGCCGAAGACCTGGCGGCGAGCATGCTGGCGACCGTGCTCGGCGTGCCGTTCAATCCCGATGAGGCATGGGATGAGCGACGCGAACAGTGGAAGCTGTCCGGAGAAATCGTCAAGACAACGAACATCAGCTGCACGGCAAAAGCCGAAAACGACGGGAGATGGGTGACCGTGGTCGGTGCGCTGGTGTTTTGCGGATGAACGAATTCCGCCACGCCGCAACGCGAGTGCCGGGGCCGCTACGACCATTCCCATGGGGCGCCCCCGACTCGTTTCTCGGTCTTCCCCCGGAACAAACGGATTTCGGCAGTGCGCGGGTGGTGCTACTGCCGGTGCCGTACGAAGCGACCGTCTCGTGGATGAGCGGCACGCGACACGGCCCGCGCGCTATTCTGGAGGCCTCCCACTACATCGAGTCGTATGATCACGAGCTGGATAGCGAGCCTCATGAAGTTGGTATCCACACGCTGCCCGAGCTGGTGTTGCCCGACGCGGGTCCGGATCAAGCCCTCACGGTGCTGCGAGAAGTGATAAACGCGCTCGTGGACACCGGAAAATTCATCGTCATGGTGGGCGGCGAGCACAGTCTATCGTCACCGCCCATCTTGGCACACGCCGATCGTTTGGGAGACCGGCGTCTTTCCGTGTTGCAGTTCGATGCGCACGCGGATCTCCGAACGGAGTACGGCGATACACCGTATTCGCATGCGTCGGTCATGTATCGCGTGCATGAGCAGGTCGACATCGTGCCCGTCGGCATCAGATCGCTCACGAGTGAGGAGCGTGCCCTGATCCGGGAAAAGAACGTCCCCGCTATTTTTTCCCATGAGCTGGTGGGAGACGAGTGGATCGATCGCGCCGTGGACTCGCTCGGTCCCGACGTATACATCACTTTCGACGTGGATTACTTCGACCCGGCGCTGATGCCGTCCACGGGGACGCCCGAGCCCGGGGGCGGGTCGTGGCACCCCACGCTCCGATTGCTGGAACGGGTATTTCGGGAACGGAACGTTGTAGGATGCGACGTGGTCGAGCTGGCTCCGATTCCGGGCATGGTGGCCCCGGATTTTGTGGCGGCCAAGCTGATCTACAAGATGATCGGGTTTTTTGCCGCGGGGGCGTGACCTCTATGGGAACCTCTCAAACTCCGGACTCGTTCGGTTGATGTTATGGAATCGACTACTTCGATAGGCTTCTTCATCGCGTTCTCGGCCGGACTGCTGAGCTTTCTCTCGCCCTGCGTGCTCCCGCTCATTCCCAGCTATCTGTCGTTCATTACGGGAATGTCGCTCGAGGAAATGGGAGACCACCGCCGGGCCGCAGTGACGCACGCCTTGCTCTTCGTCAGCGGCTTCACGCTCATTTTCTTGATGCTTGGCGCTACCGCCACCGGACTCGGCCGGTTGGTGCAATTCCAGCAGGTCTGGCTGGAGCGTATCGGCGGGATCCTCATCATCTTTTTCGGGCTGTACTTGCTTGGGGCGTTTCAGTGGGGAGCGCTCCTGCGAGAACGCCGCGTCCACATTCAGAACAAACCGCTGGGGTACTTCGGAAGCATCTTGGTGGGTGTGGCGTTCGGGGCGGGGTGGACGCCGTGTATCGGGCCGATCTTGGGCGCCATCCTCACGTACGCCGGCACCCAGGGGAGCGTGGCGCAGGGCATGACCCTGTTGCTCTCCTACTCCCTCGGGCTCGCCGTGCCGTTTATCGTGGCGGCCCTCGCCGTCGAGCGCTTTATCACCTGGTTCCAGAAATACCGGCAATACATGCCATTGGTGACCAAGGTGTCGGGCGGAATCCTCGTCTTCCTCGGCCTGCTCCTCCTTTCCGGATACTTCAGCCTGCTCGCGTCGTTTCTCCAGGGCCTGACGCCGGACTTCTTACGGGAGCGAATCTAGG
>CAYLZR010000005.1:8203-18200 GCA_964388145.1 uncultured Gemmatimonadaceae bacterium
CTCGCGTCGTTTCTCCAGGGCCTGACGCCGGACTTCTTACGGGAGCGAATCTAGGGATTCGAGATTCTAGAATCGAGATTCTAGATTGCAGATTTTGGTGCCGATTGCTTGGCATGCGATCTGCACTTCGGTGGGGTGGAAAGGGCAATCTGGAATCTAGAATCAAGAATCTCGAATCTGAAATCTAATCCCCTCTTGAAGCCTCTGACTTCCCACCGCACTCTTCGTCATGCCATCCAAGCCTGAGTATTTCGATCCGCGCCTCACCGAGCGACGCAATCCACGCACCACCGAAATCGACGTCGCGACGAGCGGCGAAATCGTCGACCTGATGCACGCCGAAGATCGAGAGGTGGCGGATGCCGTCTACGCCGAGCGTGACCGCATTGCGGAGGCAATCGATCTGGCGAAGCGAGCGCTCGAGCAAGAGGGTCGCCTGGTCTACGTCGGAGCGGGGACGAGCGGGCGACTCGGCGTGTTGGACGCCACCGAGTGCCCACCCACCTTCGGAACGTCACCGGGCATGGTGATCGGTCTGATCGCAGGCGGGCCCCCGGCGTTGACGAGCTCGCAGGAAGGGGCGGAAGACGATGTGGTTGCGGGGGCCATGGCGGTCGACGAGCACAACGTGGGATCCCGCGATTTCGTACTCGGCATCGCGGCGAGCGGAACCACGCCTTACGTGCGGGCGGCGCTGGTCCGGGCGGGCGAGCTCGGCGCCACCACCGCTCTGCTGACGTGTTCGGATCCGCCCGAGGATCTCGTAAGCCAGTGTGACCTGATCATCGCCGTGCGGGCAGGCCCGGAGGCGCTGACCGGATCGACCCGTCTGAAGGCCGGCACCGCGACGAAGCTGGTGCTCAACACGATCTCGACGGGGGCGATGATCCGGCTCGGCAAAGCCTTCGGGAATCTCATGGTCGATCTCATCGCGTTGAGCAACAAGCTGGTAGACCGCGGCGAGCGGGTCGTCATGGAAGCCACCGGGGCCACGCGGGAGGACGCCCGCCAGGCCATCACGCAGGCGGGTGGAAGCGTGAAGCTCGCCATCGTCATGGTGAGGAAGGGTGTGGACGCGAACGAAGGCGAGCGGCTGCTCTCGGAAGCCGGCGGGTTCGTCAGGAAGGTTGTGGGGGAGCCGCCAGCGGTGCCGTGAGGCCGGACCCCGGACCCCGCGACCTTGCTAGTTGAGGGATCTCAACAGCTCCGTGACCACCGTGGCGGGAACAGCGTAGACGATCCTCCCTCCCGACCCCACTTCGCCGGCATTGAGGATTCCGATGACCTGACCGTTGGCGTCGAGGATCGGGCTGCCGCTGGCCCCGTGGGTGCCGTATCCGTTGATCTGCAGAAGCTTCGGCAGGTTCTTGCTCAGCGTGCCGGCGGTGAGGCTGGCAGTCGCGAAGACGCTGTTTTGTTGGACGCGCTGCGGGCTGTCCATGCCCCCGGGGAATCCGATGACGGCGACCGGCGCTCCGACCGGTATGGTGTCCGGGCGTTCGTTGATCCCCTGGATGGTTGGGACCTCGCCCTGAAGTTCTACCCGAATAACGGCGACATCCGCGTCCGGTCCCTCCGCTATCGCGACGACACGGGCGGCGAAGGTTTGACGCGAGTCGGCAAACCGTACGCCGATGCGACTCGCGCGACGATCGCCGTTTGGACCGACCAACGAGTGGCGCGTGGTGATCATCGTGCCGTCCGACCACACCGCAAACGCGGTGCTCGTCTCCGCAGTGCCATCTCCGAAATCGACGAACAACATTGCCACCGCCCGCTGGTTTGCCCGCGTGATGCTCGCGAAGTCGATGCTCGCGGCGTGCTGCTGCTGGGCCAGTGCCGTGAGGGCATTCTCCAACTCGCGGCTCAGCGTTTGGATTTGCTCGGCGTCGCCCGATTCGCGCGCAGCGGCGAGTTGTCCCTGGAGCGCTTGTATCTCCTGGCGCGAGTCTTCGAGAGTGGCGGCCAACTCGGTCATCTCTTCCTCGAGCGCGGCAACCGTGGCGCGGGACACTCGCAGCGCGCTGTCGATTTGTCCCTGGAGCAGCACGAGTTCCCGTTCTTGAGCTACCCGCTGCTGTTGGGTGATGTAGAGGAAGCCGGCTACGACCCCAATGAACACGACGATTAACCCAACCATGACACCACGCAATCGCCGCGTTTGTTCGGCTACCTCCACGCGCACGCGGTGGCTGGTGCTGTCCTCGCCTTGTGATATGGGTGAAGGGCTGGGGAGGGGCGTCGCGCGCATCTTTCCGGACGTTGCGGCCGGGCTCCTCTCTGTGTCGGGCACGTCATCGCCCACGAAACGGCACTCGATCACCGGTCCGCCGGCGCCCAGCTGAATCTGATCGGTGTCGTTCAGCACAGTGTCCGCCGTAATCCTATGGCCGTTGACCAGGGTGCCATTGCGACTTCCCATGTCGCGCACGTACCAGCGGTTGGCCCGCTTGAAGATCGCGGCGTGGCGCACGGACACCTCGAGGTCCTTGTGGGCATCGAGGGCGATGTCCGAATCCGGATGACGGCCGATGGTGATGTTGTGATGGGAGTAGACGACGACCGTTCCGGCGGTGGTTCCCCTGACGATTCTGAACTGCGGCTTCACTTGGCGCGGCCCCGGAGCGTCAGACCGCCGCTAACAGGGCTGCGGTCAGGATAGCGGCAGACGATACCGCGGCGATCGCCATTTGTTTGGCGTCGCTCCGGGCGGGCGGATCGCCTTTGTACACCGGCACCGGTTCGGTCGTCGACTCGCTGTTGAGCAAGGGATAGACAGCACGACCCACCGATTCGCCTTGGCTCGGGTCCTTCAGGCTATCACCGCCCATACGGGCAACGATGGCGGTGATGTTATCCGGGCCGCCGCGCTCGTTCGCCAAGTCGATCAGCGCACCGCACGCCGCCACGAGGTCCTGGTTCTCCGTGATGGCGGTGGCGATTTCCTCGGCGGTGACCTGGCCCGACAGCCCGTCGGAGCAAACTACCACCGTGTCGCCTTTGCGGATCTCTTGGTGCGTGAGATCGACGCGAACGCGTGGGTCCGGGCCGAGCGCCTGGAGAATGATGTTCTTGCGCTCGCTGCGCTCGGCTTCCTCTACGGTCAGCTCCCCGGCGTCGACCAGCCGCTGCATCAACGATTGATCTTTGGTGAGCAGCGTGGCCCGACCCTGGCGCACGAGATACGCGCGCGAGTCGCCAACCTGTATGAGGTAGAGGTAACTACCGAGGATGCCGACAGCCGTGGTTGTGGTTCCCATGCCGCGCCGGTCGGGATTCTGCTTGGCGTGTTCGTGGATCTTGGCGTTTGCGCCCTCGACGGCTTCGCGGAGCCGGAACGCAAACTGTTGTGGCGTGTTCTCTTTGTCGGTAATCCAGTGTTCGGTGAGATGTTCGTAGACGCTGTCGGTGGCTATCTGGCTGGCCACCTCGCCGGCGGCCGCGCCGCCCATGCCGTCCGCAACCATCAGTAGGGAGCCCTTGGGACCCAGTTCGTGCTCCCGCACCTCGGGCAGGAGCGATGCGTTTTGCCGCGTGAGATCGGCCACGAGAAAAGCGTCCTCGTTGTGCTCGCGCTGCTGACCGACGTCGGTCCGCGCGAACACGGAAACCTTGATCGCTGGCTTCTTTCCTCCGAAGAGGCTCACGGCTCTCTCCCTCGCTGAAGGGCGGTTCGTAGCTCTAAGAATGACCGTTCGCCCGGCTGTAGCTCCGGTGCCCGGGTTATCCAAAGTAATCCGTTACGGCGGTCTCCGAGGTCGCTATTTGCAGACGCTGCGACGTACGCGGCAGTTGCCTTGTCATCGACGGACATGTCGATCGCATCGTAATAGGCGATCGCGGTGTCCTTGATCGCCGCCCGGCCCTCCGCGTCAGCATCGAACAACGCGGCGAGCATCTCCCCGAGGTGGAAGTCGGCGTTTGCCGCCTCCATCCACGCCGGGCTCGTCACCGCCGGCGTTGTCGTGGCCGCGTCGTCTGTCGCAACCATTTGTCCACTATCCGGAGGCGGATCCGTATCGCTTTGGGTCTGGCGGCGGTCGCCTTTCGTGCTATCTGCCCCTTGGCGCCCAGCATTGCCCGAGTCGGACGGCGTTTCCGTGTCTTGGATCACAGGATTTTGGGCTATCGGATTCAGAGAATCGGCCCCGGCAGGATCGGACGACCCGCGGCCCATCACTACGACACTTCCCCCGCCGACCACCAATACACCCACGACGGCCGCGATCACGGCCACCGGAGCTTTTCTTTTCTTTTCTTCATGCTGGCCGGGCTCTTGGTACGGGGTCGCCGAGGCCGCGGTGGCGATGCCGAAGTCCACGACCTTGGCCAGGTCCGACCCGTCGCGGTTCTTCGCGATCATGATGTTGTCGGGCTTCAAATCCCGATGTACAATGCCGAACTCGTGCGCTGCTTCGAGCGCTTCGGCGGTCTGACGCGCGATGTCGGCGGCGCGCTTGGGGGGCAAGGCCCTCTCACGGTTCAGCAAATCGGTGAGCGCCTCGCCCTCGATGAATTCCATGGCGAGATAGATGAGACCGTCGTCGGTTTCACCGAAATCGTAAATGGTGCATACGTTGGGATGATTGATCCGGGCCGCGTTGGCGGCTTCCCGATTGAACCGGGCAATGGAGTCGGGGTCCTGCGCCAATGACGTGGAGATCACCTTGATGGCGCTCATACGCCCCATCTTTACATGCTCGCCCAGATACACGGCGCCCATACCGCCCTCACCGAGTTTTTCGACGATCCGATACTGTTTGGCGATGACGGAGCCAACGAGATCAGCCGAGGACGTAGACTTCAGCGCGGATCCGTCGGCCGGACAGAAGCTCTGGTCGTCCGGGTACTCGGTGCCGCATGTCGCGCAGACCTTCACGGGATTTCCACCCGGAGCATCTTGTCGCCCACGAGGATGCGCGAAGCCTTTTGCAGCTCAACCTCGCCGCGTACGTTTACCGCCACCCCATTTCGGCTTCCCGCATCGACCAGAACGAAATCGGCGTCCTCGGACTGAATTTGCGCGTGCAATCCACTCATCGACGGATCGTACGAGAAGATCCAATCCCCGTCGTCACGACCGATCGTCACGTTGCGGCCAGGGGAAAGGTGGATCACGTCCCGTGTACTGCCGTCGCCGCGGAGTTGCGTCAACATGGCGATGTCCGCGCTAGGCGTCAGACTCCCAAGGCGCCGGGTGGCATCGGCCTCCGGAGGGTGAGGTCCCGGATACCCGAGCCGTCGGTATTGAAAGATCTGCGAGCCGGCCAGGATCCGATCCCCGTCGCGCAGCTTGTGTGGCTTCTCGATGAAGTACCACGTGCCATTGCGGCTGCCCAAGTCGCGGACATAAAGTCGCCCGTCGCGGAAACTGAGCTCGGCATGACGCGGAGAAAGATATGGGTCATCGGGAAAGTTGATGTCCGCGTCTTCGCGGCCGATCGTCGTCTTGTCGCCCACGAGGGGGTGCGCGCTGAGCTGTTGGCCGTCCTCGTCCAGGCGAAGCAGACCCACCCCTGAATCCAAAGTGGGAATGCTCAGCGCCGATGTACGCCGTTCGGCAACCGCGCCCGGCTCGAAACCGTATCCGCATTGGGCACAAAACTTGGCGACCGGTCCCACTGGAGCTGAGCACTTGGGACAAGCGTTGGCCGTATCGAGCTGATCCACGCTAGAGCCGCATCCCGGGCAATACGGCCGCCCTGGGGCGAGATCGATCGTGCATATGGGGCACTTGGAGACCGCGCCAGCATCCTCTTTTGGGGCCGATCCGAACAGACCGCTCATTGTCCTCTCAGTCTTCTGAGATAATGCGGCGAGCCGCCTCCTGGGCACCTCTCGGTCGGGCAGACCGCCAACCTATATAATGTGGGAGACCAATGAGGTCTCACAACCTCAAATTGACGTAGCTTCTTGCGCTAGTGTAGCTTCCGCGACCATGCACGCGCCAATTGCGGGAGGCAGGCACTCGGATAGAAGGACCTTCGGTCTGCTAATCACGCTCATGGTGGCAGGATGCGCCGGGGGTGGGGGTGTGCGGCGGGTACCGCTGCCGCCTCCGCACGCGGCTACGGGCCCGCTGCGGGTTCGTGTGATCTATCCCCCGGCGCAAGAGCGCAACCGCTTCATCCAGGACGGCGAGACCGTTCGCGCGGATTCCTCCTATATCATGCCCGCCGTCGACTCGGTGTTCGTATTCGGATCGGTGGGCCGCGCCAGCGCGGGATTGACGGTCAACGGCCGACCCGTGGCGGTCTATCCCACCGGTGCCTGGCTGGCGTGGCTGCCCCGTCCCGACGGACCGGAGGCGCGGTTCCGGCTGATAGCCTGGTCCGGCGCTGACACGATTCGCGGGACGTTTGTCGCTCAGGTCGCGGAGCCGTTTTCGCCGCCGTTTACGGGTCCGTGGATCGACCCGGCCAGTCTCTCTCCACTGGGTGACCACTGGTTCCGTTCCGACGAGGGTTTTCGGCTCAGCGTGCGGGCGAGCGCCGGCGATGAGGTTCGCGCGATTCTGCAGAACGGCGACACGCTCCGGTTCCGTACCTCGTCCGACCGGACAGTGCGGGGTGATCGCCCGGATGCAGCGCGGTACACCGCTTGGCATGTGGGTCCGCTGGGTCCCGACCCGGGGCATGTCCTCTCACCGAATTGGAGACCGCTCGACGACGATCCCGATTGGGTCACGCTCGAGGTGGTCAGGTGGCCCGACACCACGCGGTTGCGTTGGCCGCTTCGAGTCGGAGTGGTCGAGGGGCCCACACTTCCGATGGTGCGGGTTGACGACGACACCGCTCGGACCGGAGCCACCGATCGTGTCCTCCCGGGTCGTCCGGTTCCGTTTGGCTCATACCATTGGTTCTTCCCCAATGGAACGGTCGCTCCGGTGAGCGGCCGTTCGAACGGTCAGGTACGCTTGCAGCTCTCGAGGCGTGCGGTTGCGTGGGTCGATGGCGCTCATGTCGTCCCATTGCGTCCTGGCACACCATCTCTCCGTGCGGTCGCCGGGTCGATGCGGCTCACCGAGGATTCCGGATTCGTCACCCTGCGCGTGCCGCTGTCCGAGCGGGTGCCGTTCCGCACGGACGAAACCGAGAACGCGGTACTCCTGCGTCTGTACGGCGCGGCTGCGGACATGGATTGGATCCGATACCGCGCGGACGACTCGTTGGTTCGCCTGGTGTCGTTCCGCCAGCCCGCCGAAGACGAGGTCGAGATCCGAGTCGATCTCAACCAAACGGTGTGGGGTTACCGCACCCAGTGGTCCGGGACCGAACTGCTCCTCCAGATTCGGAAACCCCCGCTGATCGATGTGGAGCGGCCGTTCCAAGGCCGGCGAATCCTAGTCGACGCCGGCCATCCGCCGGGTGGATCGCGCGGCGCGACCGGGATTACCGAGGCTCAGGTGACCTTGGCGGTCAGCACGAAGCTGCGGGACCTGCTCGTAGAGCTTGGGGCCGAGGTGATCATGACCCGCGAGTCGAGCCGGCCCGTGGGCCTTATGCGGCGCACCGAGATGGCGGAGCGGGTCGATGCGGAGATATTGGTTTCGATTCATGCCAACGGCCTCGCCGACGGCGTCAATCCGTTCGTGAACACCGGCACGACCGTCTTTTACAACCGCCCGAGGAGCATCCAGCTGGCGCGCGATATCCAGCGGGCCCTGGTACGGCAGCTTGGGTATCTGGATCTGGGAGTGGCGCGGGGCGATCTCCACCTCGCCAGGCCCACGTGGATGCCGGCGGTGTTGGTGGAGGGCCTGTTCATGATGATTCCTGAACAGGAGGCGGTGCTCGCCAGTGAAGAAGGGCAGTGGCGCTACGCCCGGGGGGTTCTCGAGGGGTTGGGCGATTTTCTGAGGGGGAGGGCCCTCCAACACCGCTGAAATCCCCCCAAGGTGGGCCTCGGGGCGATCGTGACGTGGATCACGTTGACGCTGCAACCTGCGAGCTTGCACCGGGCATACCCCAGCGACAGTTTTCAGGACCACCTGTTTCTACGGCTTGTTGGAGACGAGATGTACTGTTCGCGATGCGGCGTCGAGTCCGCCGACGACACCAATTTCTGCCCCTCGTGCGGCTTGGATCTGGCTGCCACGACCCCGATCGCCGCGATCCGGGATCGTATAAAACCGGAACAGTCCGAGGAGGACGTCGTTCGGGACGCCCTCAAGGACGAGTACGACATCGAGGGAGTGCTCGGCCGTGGCGGCATGGCCGTCGTCTATCACGCACGGGAGATATCGCTTGACCGCGAAGTCGCGCTGAAGGTCCTTCCGTTTTCGCTCTCGCACGACAAGGAGTTTGTCGAGCGGTTCCAGCGCGAAGCCCGCACCGCCGCCAAGCTCGAGCATCCGAACATCATTCCCATTTATCGCGTCGGAAAAAAAGGGAACATCATCTACTTCGCGATGAAGTTCTTGCGCGGGAAATCTCTCGCCGACGTCATCTCCGAGCAGGGCAAGCTGCCGCCGGACGAGATCCGTGTGCTGCTCAAGCAGTGCGCGGGCGCACTGGGGTACGCCAACCATCACGGCATCGTCCATCGCGACATCAAACCCGACAACATCATGTACAGCGACCGCGGCGTCGCGGTCGTCACCGATTTCGGCATTGCGAAGGCGGCGACCGGCACGCGGCTTACGGGCACCGGCATGGCGATCGGAACGCCGTATTACATGAGTCCGGAGCAAGCGCGGGCCCAGAAGGTGGACGGGCGAAGCGATCTCTATTCGCTGGGTGTGGTGGCGTTCCAGTGCCTGACCGGGTCGGTGCCGTTCGACGGCGAAGACTCGTTCTCGATCGGGTACAAGCACATCATGGAGGAAGTGCCGGAGCCCGAACTCGGATCGCCGGACGAACGGGCGATCTTCGAAATCATTCGGCGGATGATGGCCAAAGATCCCGCCGACAGGTACCGGGACGCGGACGAGTTGGTCGCGGTTCTCGAAGGTCGTGAGGTGGCGGAGACCGCGGCGGCACCCGCACCGAGCATCACTGAGGCGGCGACGGTCGTAGCGGCCGCAACGCCCGGCGTCCCGACGCACGGGCCAGCGGCGCCAAGCACGCCAACAACCCCGATGCCGCAATCGTCGGTCAAGGACGCGCAGGCGAAGAAGAAACGGTCCGGCGTGCTCGTTGGGGCGATGGCGCTTCTCATGGTCGGAGGCCTCGGCGGGGGCGGCTACTTCTACACGGCTGTGCTCGGCAACACGCTCCCCGTCATCGGGAATCCGTTTGCTGACCCATCCGGCGTCGAACCGGGTTCGCCGGTCGCCGGCGCCGGCGGCCAGCAGCTCGCCACTACCGTCGTGGATAGCACCCCGTCCGCGGCGGCCGATTCCGGGGCCACCGGCGGCGAGCTCGGCGTGTCGGCAGACACTACCGCTCCGGCAGACAGCACGGTTCCGCCCGACAGCGCGGCCCAGGATTCGGTGGAGGTTGCCGAACCGGAGCCAGACCCGCCCGCGCCACAACCCGGACGCCTCGTTCTATCCGGCGTGCCAAACGGAGCGGTTGTCATGTTGGACGGGCGGCCCCAGCAGGGAACGAACATCCGGCTGATGCCGGGGTCGTACCGCTTGGTCGTGCGCCACGACGACTACGAGAACTTCTCTCGGGCGCTAAGCATCAGGGATGGACAACGACGGGATCTGACGGTCGACATGACGCTCATCAGCCAGTGCGACGACCTGACCGCAAGCTATAACGCGGACGGGAATTGCTACGACGTCATGCCGCGGCCCCTCGAGGCGACGCTCGTGCCACTGACATCCGCCATCCGGGGAAGTCCCAAGCCGGCTACATTGGGAATCAAGGTGAGTGCCGACGGTTCCGTCGCTGAGGTGCGCATCGTAACGCCTTCTGACATCGACGCGTTTACCGCTGCGGCCATCCAGTTCGCCAACAGTATTCGGTACAACGCGGCACAAAAAGACGGCCGGCCCATCACAGCCTGGAGCCGACAGGTCTTTTTCCCGGGCCGGCGCCAGTAACCC
>CAYLZR010000005.1:18300-37909 GCA_964388145.1 uncultured Gemmatimonadaceae bacterium
CATTAGTTTTGTGATGTGGATTATGGAGAGCCTCGTCGCCAGTGCTGTTTCCGGCGCTCTTGCGTGACCATCTGGTCAGACTACCTTGTCATCCCGCACCCGTCACGTACCGGCGGCGATCTCGCGTTCACATACACAACATTTTCCTCACTCTGAAGGCCGGAAGCCCGAGGATCTTCTTCCATGGCAAAATCCTCCAAGCGAGCCACCCCCCAATTGAGCGACAACGCGATCACGGTCCTCGAACGGCGCTATCTCATCAAGGACGCCGACGGGCAACCGACCGAGAGGCCGGAGGACCTCTTCGAGCGGGTTGCCGAGACAGTCGCGGCACCGGACACGAAGTACGGTGCGAGCCAGGGGGCGGTCGCGGAGTTGGCGGAAGCCTTTTGCGACATCATGGCCAGTCGCGTGTGGATGCCCAATAGCCCAACGCTGATGAACGCGGGCCGCCCGCTGGGTCAGCTCTCTGCCTGCTTTGTGTTGCCGGTGGAGGATTCCCTGTCCAACGATCATTCCGGCATCTACGACACGCTGCGTCACATGGCCCTCATCCACCAATCGGGCGGTGGGACCGGATTCGGGTTCTCGCGTCTGCGGCCGACCAACTCCGTCGTGCGATCGACCATGGGCGTGGCTTCGGGGCCAGTGTCGTTCATGTCGCTATACGACGCGTCGACCGAGGTGGTCAAGCAAGGCGGCACGCGGCGCGGCGCCAACATGGGCATCCTTCGCGTCGACCATCCCGACATTCTCGACTTCATCACGTGCAAGGACGACACCACCAAGATCACCAACTTCAACATCTCGGTGGCGGTCACCGACGCGTTCATGAACGCGGTAGCGCGGGATGGGGAGTACGACGTGATCGATCCGCACACCCAGCAGGCGGTGGATCGGCTGAGCGCACGCCACGTGTTCGCAAAAATCATCCAAGGTGCGTGGAAGACCGGAGAACCCGGCGTTTTCTTCATCGACAAGGCCAACTACTACAACCCGGTGCCGCACCTGGGGAGTTACGAGGCGACCAACCCCTGCGGTGAGCAGCCGCTGTTGCCGTACGACGTTTGTAACCTCGGCTCGATCAACGTGGGTGTGTTCGTGAAACACGGCCAGGTGGATTGGGATGGTCTGGGAAAGGCCGTGCATTTGTGCACGCACTTCCTCGAGAACGTCATCGACGCTAACAAATATCCTCTGCCTCAGATCACCGAACTCGCGAATCACATCCGCCGGATAGGGCTGGGGATCATGGGATGGGCGGACCTGCTCGTCAAACTCGGCATTCCGTACCACTCCGAAGAAGCCGTCGAGTTGGCGCGCGAGCTCATGCGCTTCGTGGACGAGGAAGCCAAGGTCGAGAGCGAGCGCCTCGCGGTGCTGCGTGGCGTTTTCCCGGAGTGGGGAAAGAGCATTTGGGGACCCGACGAAACGTGTGCGCGCAACGCCCACGGCGATCGGGTGCGGCCGCTGCGCCGTTTGCGGCACTGCAACCTCACCACCGTGGCGCCGACCGGAACGATCTCGATCATCGCCGGCTGCTCGTCGGGTATCGAGCCCCTGTTTGCCGTGGCGTTCATGCGCAATCAGGCGGGCGTCCTGATGCCCGACGTGAACGAGCATTTCGTCGAGATCGCAAAGCGCGAAGGCTGGTATTCGGAAGACCTCATGCAGCGCATCGCGGAGTCGGGTCACATTCACTTCGACGAAGTCCCACAGCAGTGGCAGCGCGTGTTCGTAACCGCGCACGACGTCACGCCGGATTGGCACATTCGTATGCAGGCGGCGTTCCAAGAGTACACCGACAGCGCCATTAGCAAGACGTGCAACTTCCCACAAGAGGCCACCGAAGAGGACGTGCGTCAGATCTACGAGTTGGCGTATTCGCTCAATTGCAAGGGCGTCACCGTGTACCGCGACGGCAGCCGTGCAATGCAGGTGCTCTCGACGGGTGCAACCGCCAAACAAGTGGTCGATCAGACGGGCGGTGGAGAGAGCGTGCCGGAGCTGAAAGCCACCATCGCCGAGTTGAACGCCGAGTTGGCGCGCACGAAGCAGATGCTGCACGAGGTCGAGAGCGAGAATCTGCAACGCCGGGCGAAGCGTTCCCGTCCCGAGTTGCTCCGTGGAACGACCCGCCGGGTCGAAACTCCGATGGGCAACATGTACGTCACGATAACGGAAGACGACAAGGGCCAACCTTTCGAAGTGTTCATGAGCCTCGGGAAAGCCGGCGGCGCGTTGATGGCGGATGTCGAGGCAATTGGAAGGCTGGTCTCGCTCGCGTTGCGGTCCGGTATCCCCCTTACGACGATCTACCGGCAGCTACGCGGTATCTCGTCCGATCGCATCATCGGACTCGGCCCCAACAAGGTCATGTCGGTCCCCGACGCGGTTGGCATCGCGCTCGAGAAGTGGATGCAGGACAAGCAGGGCGTGCAACAAGAACTGCTGGAATCCGCCGAATCGGTCGCACCGGTCGTCACGACGCACACCCAGGTCATCGGCGAGGGCGAAATGATGAGGTACGGCCATATGGATCACGAGTTGCTGGCCGGCGCCTGTCCGGACTGCGGATCGCAACTCGAGTTCGCCGAGGGATGCAAGAAGTGCCATACGTGCGGGTTTAGCGAATGCGGATGAAGACGTGAGCCGTAGGCCGTAAGCCGTGTGCCGTGGGAAGAACAAGCCCCGGGTGAGATCCTGGGGCTTTGCTTTTGGACCCTTATGGGGGAGCCAGATAGCCACGGAATCCACGGCAAGAGGTTCCAGGGTTCCAGGGGCAGGTTCCAGGTCTTGGATGCCAGAATCGGGCAAACCTGAGACCTGAAACCTGTAACCTGAAACCCAAAGCTCAACACCTCCCACCCGCTATATTTCACACCCCATGGCTGAAATCGCGCGCAGAGAGACCGTCACCACGTGGGTGGGGCAAGTCCCGGTTGGGGCGTGCCACCCGGTGGTGGTGCAGTCCATGACCAACACCGACACCGCCGATGTCGAGAAAACCGTCGATCAGGTGGCGGCCCTCGCCGAGGCGGGATCGGAGTTGGTGCGGGTGACGGTCAACAACAACGCGGCGGCCCAGGCGGTTCCGGTGATCGTCGAACGTCTGGCCGCACGAGAGGTCAACGTACCGATCATCGGCGACTTCCACTACAACGGCCACCTCCTCCTCACCAAGTATCCCGCGTGTGCCGAGGCGCTGGCCAAATATCGCATCAACCCGGGTAACGTGGGGAGCAAGCGGCGGGACGAAAATTTCAAGACCATCATCGACATCGCGATCGCCAACGACAAACCGGTGCGCATCGGTGTCAATTGGGGATCACTCGATCGCAACCTGCTCACGCAAATGATGGACGAGAACGGCGCGAGTGCAGAGCCGCTGGATGCGAAAGAAGTGATGATGAACGCCATGATCGAGAGCGCGATGCGTTCCGCGCGATTGGCTGAAGAGATCGGCCTCGCACACGACCGTATCATCCTTTCGGCCAAACTTTCCAACGTGCAGGATCTGGTCGATTGCTATCGGCGCCTCGCATCGGAGTCGAACTATCCGCTCCACCTCGGGTTGACCGAGGCGGGCATGGACAGCAAGGGGATCGTGGCCAGCGCCGCGGCGCTCTCGATCCTGCTGCAGGAAGGCATCGGCGACACGATCCGGGCGTCACTGACACCGCGGCCGGGCGGAGATCGCTGCGAAGAAGTGCGCGTGTGCCAGCAGGTGCTGCAATCGCTCGGACTCCGGATTTTCCTCCCCGAAGTTACGGCATGCCCCGGGTGCGGGCGCACGACGAGCACGTTCTTCCAGGAAATGGCCGAGCAGATCCAACAGCACCTGCGGACCCAGCTGCCCCAATGGAAAGAGCGCTACACCGGCGTGGAAGCGCTTCGCGTCGCCGTGATGGGATGTGTGGTCAATGGACCGGGCGAGTCCAAACACGCGGACATCGGCATATCACTCCCAGGCACGTTCGAGGAGCCAAAGGCTCCGGTGTACGTGGACGGTGAACTCCACATTACACTCAAGGGAGACCGTATCGTGGAGGAGTTTATCAACATTTTGAACGAGTACGTGGACCGCAGGTATTCCTCGCCCGTCGCAGCATCCAAGTAACGATTGCTCGCGCAACTGCGCGAATGTGGAGCGCCAGGGGGGCGCGTCAACATTCCCAGTCCTCGAAGCTGGCCAATGCGAAGCCGCCGGCCGGTGTTGTCCACGTTTGTGGAACTCAACAATGTGGAAACGGTGCGTTTCTCTACATTTCATGAGTGTCGTCCCAGGCCGCGAGGCGGTAATCAACATGGTGTGGACGTCCGATGTGGGAATTTTGTCGACATGCGGATAACCGGGTTTCAGGGTCAAGCCGGCAGGTGTTGTGATGAACGTGCCGCGGCTTCTTGCGTTTCTGCGGAGGAGTAGGTGGACAAGGTTCTGCTGATGACAGTGGATCTGCTCCGAGATGCCCGGCATGTGGCCGTGCTCACGGGGGCAGGGATGTCGGCGGAGTCCGGGGTGCCGACTTTCCGTGACGCCCAGACGGGCCTGTGGGCAAAGCTCGATCCGCAGGAGCTCGCCACTGCCGGGGCGTTCGCAAAGAGTCCCTCTCGTGTGTTCGGCTGGTATGCCTCTCGTTTGAGAGCTGTTCGCCAGGCAACGCCCCACGCCGGATACGATGCCCTGGTTCGGATGGCTGCGCTGTACCCGGATGGTTTCGACATCCTTACGCAGAACGTGGACGGTCTGCACGGCCGGGCTGGGAGCGAGAACGTCGTGGAACTCCACGGGTCGCTTGAAGCGTTTCGTTGCTCTTCGTGTCGTGACCCCTACTCCGCTGAAAAGGTTGTCGAGCTGTCGCAACACGGAGGCGAGGTTTTGCCCCCTGAGTGCAGAAAATGCGGTAACTTTATCCGCCCTGGCGTTGTGTGGTTCGGCGAAATGCTTCCGGGCGAGGTGTTGGAGCGCGCCACGGAGGTAGCCTACGAAGCCGACGTTGCTCTCGTCATCGGCACGTCGTCGCTCGTGTATCCGGCCGCCGGGCTCCCGGATATCGTCAGCGCGCGCGGCGGTCGTGTGATCGAGATCAACCCGAAGGCGACGCCTCTCACCCCCCGAGTGGACCTTTACTGGGAAGCCTTTGCGGGTGAGGCGCTCCCACGACTCGTCGATGCGTTGCACCTGCAAAAGGACGGAATGACGAAAAGACCGAAGGACGGAATGAGGGAATGATGGAAAGGCGAAACCGCTATCCCGGCGTTCAACCCTACCGCCGTACCGCCGTACCGCCCTGCCGCCGGGGTTGGGGGGGTGAAGAAGGGTGAAGTACGATCCACGTTTCCGACGCACCAAAATCGTGGCCACGGTCGGTCCCGCTTCGGCCAGTGAATCCGTATTGGAGGAGATGGTTGCGGTCGGTGTCGATGTCTTGCGCATCAACAGCTCGCACGGCACACCCGAATCGCGCGCGGAGATGATGGATCGGATTCAGAAGATCCGCGATGCATCCGGCCGGTCGGTGGCGATTCTTCTCGACCTGCAGGGCCCCCGCATCCGGGTGGGTGAGCTTTCCGAGGCACGCGAGCTCGTCGAAGCGACGGAAGTCGTTTTTGCGCCGGAAGCGCAGGCGTCCGACGACGAGATTCCGACCACGTACGAGGGTCTGGCGGATGACGTGACGCCGGGGGCGCGCATTCTGCTCGACGACGGACTGCTCGAGGTGCAGGTGACCGAGATCAAAGGTCGAAAGGTGGTCGGTCGCGTCGTGCATGGCGGGATTCTGAACAGCCAAAAGGGAATGAATCTCCCGGGCGTCCAGGTAAGCGCTCCCGCGGTGACGGAGAAGGATCGGTCGGATCTCGAGTTGGCCCTCGCACACGGGGCCGATTACGTCGGTCTGTCGTTCGTCCACCGCCACAAAGACGTCCAGGCGCTGCGTGAGTTGCTGCCGCCGGAGATTCGTATCGTCTCCAAGATCGAGAAGGCCACCGCGTTAGACGATCTGTACCGGATCGTCGAAGCCACGAACGGCGTCATGGTCGCGCGGGGGGATCTGGGTGTGGAGTTGCCGTTCGAGGAAGTGCCCTTGGCGCAGAAGCGTGTGATTCGTTTGGCGAATCAGTTCGGCCGCGCCGTCATCACCGCAACGCAGATGCTCGAGTCGATGGTCAACAGGCCGCGTCCAACCCGCGCAGAGGCGTCGGACGTGGCGAACGCAGTGCTCGACGGCACGGACGCGGTCATGCTCTCGGCCGAAACGGCGGTGGGCGCGTATCCCATAGAGGCGGTGAAGGCCATGATCCGCATCGTCGAGGAGACCGAGGCAGCGGACCTGGACGATCGGTTGCCGCAGACCCAGCGCGTGGACCGGGTTTTTGCCAACCACGGGCCCGACACGTCAGACGCGATTGCGGCTGCCACGTGCGCAGCCGCAGAGATGTTGAACGCCCCGGTCATCTTGTGTCTCACCAAGAGTGGCTTTACGGCCCGCAAGATCGCGGCCTATCGTCCGACGGTGCCGATTATCGGATTGACGACCGAACCGAGAACGTATCACCAGCTTGCGCTCACATGGGGTGTCCAGGCGGCCCTGGCCAAGTCGATGCCCACGTATGACGAGATGTGGGAGGTCGCGCGTCAATACTTGCTGTCGCGGAACTATGTGCCGGAGGGCGCGAGTGTCGTCGTGACGGCGGGTGTACCTTTCGATGTGTCGGGTACCACGAATCTGTTGAAGGTCGAAGTGGTGTAATGCGCGTCGTTGTGTTGGGCTCTGGAACCTCCATGGGTGTTCCGGTTCTTGGTTGCACGTGTGATGTGTGCACGTCCTCTGATCCCAAAGACAAACGCACTCGGGTGGCGGCCGTCATCGACGGGGACGATGGTGGACGGATCCTCGTTGATACGCCGCCGGAGTTACGGTTGCAGTTGCTCGCTGCGGGCGTAGCCTCCGTCGACGCGGTGCTCTTCACGCACGACCACGCGGACCACGTTCACGGCATCGACGATCTGCGGGTGATGTCTCAGCGTAACGGAGAACTGCCCCTGTACGGTCCGGGTGACACCCTGGATCGAATCACCCGCCGGTTCGACTACATCTTCGATCCAGCGGTCGTGGCCCCGAAGGGAACGTACAAGCCGAAGCTGCGGCCGTCGCCGCTGACCGCTGGGGAGTCTTTACAGATCGCGGGAATCGACGTGTTGCCGATCGCGCTGTCGCACGGCGTGATGACCGTTTACGGATATCGGTTTGGATCGTTTGCCTACCTCACCGACGTCAAGACGGTGACGGACGACGCGATCGCGGCGCTCGCCGGCGTCCGCGTACTCGTGATCAACGCGTTGTTCGACCGTCCGCACCCCACCCACTTGTCGATTCCAGAGGCCATCGACGTCGCACAGGCAATCGGAGCGGAGCAGACGTACCTCACTCACCTCACGCATCGCTATTCGCATCAGGACCTCTCGACACGGCTTCCTGAGGGGATCGAGCCGGCGTACGATGGTCTCACACTGGACGTGTGAGGGGTGTGGCGGGTGCCACTAATTTTTTTGCCGGGATCGTATTACCCTACAGCGTTGACCCAGCGCACGATCGTGGAGAGGGAGGATGTATGAGTCACCAAAGTGATCAACCCGTCGTGATTGTGGAGCGGTCCGACAGCGGGCTCGGGGGATTTTTGCTCGGCCTGGCGGTAGGGGCCGGGATCGCGCTGCTCTTTGCGCCCAGGACCGGTGAGGAAACCCGCCGACAATTGAAGAATACCGGCCGCAGACTCCGCACGGTGGCGAGCGAGAGGGCCGAGGATCTGCAGGACGCCCTGGGCGGTGGTTATGAGCGGACGCGAGTCCGCGTCGAAGAAGGACTGGATTCGGCACGCCAGACCATCGACGAAAAGCGTGAAAGCGCCAAGGATGCGTACAAGGCCGGAAGGTCCGCCGTGAAGACGGCGCGGTCCGAGCTCGAACGGCGTCTTGCTGAATCAAAAGCGGCGAGATCAACGGCGCGTGACGGGAATCGAAAAAAGGCGGACGAAGACGAATAACGTCATCGACCTGCGCAGCGACACCGTGACGGTGCCGCACGAAGACATGCGCACCGCCATCGCGAATGCCGAAGTCGGCGATGACGTGCTGGACGGTGATCCCACCACGAAGCGGCTCGAAGACCGAGTGGCACGACTGCTTGGTCACGAGGCCGGATTGTATTTCCCCTCGGGCACGCAGGCAAATCAAGTGGCAATCGGTCTCCTCGCTGGTCCGGGGTCGGAGATCGTGCTCGAAGATCAATCCCATATTGTGCACTACGAACAAGCCGGCGCGGCCAATCTGTGGGGGGTGCAGGTGCGTACGGTCTCGACCGCGGACGGTGTCCTCACCCCCGACCGCATCAGCGACGTGATCAGAAACGGCGAGGCGCTGTTGCCGCAGACGGCGGCGATCGTAATCGAGAATACGCACAGTTATCACGGTGGGAGGGTGACGGACCTCGAAGTGATGCGGGCGGTCAGGGACTTAGCCGACCAGCGCGGGATAGCGTTACATATCGACGGCGCGCGGCTCTGGAACGCCGCTGTGGCGCTGGGCCAGCCGCTCGATGTGCTCGGTCGCCTGGGTACCACCGTGATGGTCAGCTTTACAAAGGGACTCGGCTGCCCGGTCGGGGCGCTCCTGGCCGGACCGAAAACTCTGATCGAGCGGGGAGTTAGGATGCGGCAGCGTTTGGGGGGAGCGATGCGGCAGTCGGGCATTCTCACCGCCGCGTGCCTATACGCCCTCGATCACAATCTGGAGCGGATCGTCGAAGACCACGATAAGGCGCGGATGTTCGCCGACGTCCTCTCCGATCACAAGGCGGTGACGCCGGTCGGTCCGGACACCAACATCGTGATGCTCGATCTGCACACCCACACTGCGGTCGATGCCGCGAAGCTCCTCGAGCGCACCGGCGTCAAGTTGTCGGTGTTCGGTCCACGGCGGCTCCGCGCCGTGATGCATCTCGGAGTGACCGAAGATCAAGTGCGTGATGCGGCTGAAACCGTTGCACGCGTCTTGGGATAGGGGGGATATGTGAGCGTCGTCATCGTCGGAGCAGGTGAAGTCGGAGTCCACGTTGCCGAGCGACTCTCGAAGGAGGGCCAGCAAGTTGTCGTGGTCGATACGGAACCCGAGCGACTCGACTACGTGCAGAGCCATCTCGATGTGGGGGTGGTGGAGGGGAACGGAGCCAGTCCGTCTGTGTTGGAACGCGCCGGTATTGGCCAGGCGTCGCTGTTCGTAGCGGTAACAAGCGTCGACGAAGTCAATCTCGTTGGATGCATGGCTGCGCGCGGCAAACCCGGATTGGTCCGAGTGGCGCGCGTGTCGAATCCGGATTTCTACACCGAAGCCACCCGACTCCGGCCGGAGCGTTTTGCGGTGGACGTCATGATCAACCCGGAACGGGAATTGGCTCTCGACACGCTACAGTTGCTGCAGTCTACCGCTGCGACGGACATCGCCGCGTTCGCCGATGGCAAGCTCCAACTGATCAGCTTACAGGTTGCCGAGGATGCCCCGATCGTCAATCGGTCGCTTGCCCAGGTCACGGCGGAAGTCGGCCAACTCCGCGTGCTGACCACGGCCATCGAGCGGAATGGTGAGACTTTGATTCCCGACGGCTCGACCGTCGTGCGAGCGGGCGATCAGGTGTATGTCGTCGCAACCAAAGACGCCGTCAAGCACGCGGTGGAGTTGACGGGTCATCAACACACCGAACTCACGCGCGTCATGATCGCGGGCGGGAGTGTTGAAGCCTATTACCTTGCACAACTCCTCGATGAACACAAAGTACACGCCACCATGTTGGTGCAGGACCGGCCACGTGCTCAGGAGCTAGCGGAGAAACTACCCAAAACGCTCATCCTGAATGGCGACGCGACCGACATCGAACTCATGGAGATCGAAGGGGTTGGCGACATGGATGCGTTTGTGGCACTGACCGACGTGGATCAAACCAACATTCTGTCATCGCTTGTGGCCAAACACTCAGGCGCAAAACAAGTGGTGACGCTGGTGAACAAGCTCGAGTACGTGTCGCTGGCGCGTCGCATCGGGCTCGACGCGGCCGTGAGCCCTCAGTTGTCCGCGGCAAATGCGATTCTGCGTCAAGTGCGCCGTGGGAGCGTCACCAGAGTGGCGACATTCAAGGATACCGACGCGGAAGCGATTTCTTTCACCGTTTCCTCGGCCTCTCCGGTCGTCGGGCGTCCGCTCAAGCAGGTTGATTTTCCCGAAGGGACGATTGTCGCCGCCATCATTCGGGGCGAGACCGTGATCGTGCCTCGGGGAACCGACCAGCTCCAAACCGGAGACACCGCGATCATCTTTGCTCTGCAAAACGCCGTTGAACCGGTCACAAAACTCTTTCCCAGTTGATGCGTGTTGAAAACGGCCTGGTGTCAAGATGCGTCGCCGTTGGCGGGCCTCGGCGCAGTGGGTACCTTTCAATCGCCCCAGGTCCGGAGGGCGCTTGTCCGCGAACCGCGTCAGGGCCGTGAAGGCAGCAGCGCTAAGCGATCGCTCGTGTCGCTTCGGGAAACCTGGGGCGCTCATTTTTTTCCGACATGACATATACCGCACTCGCCCGTAAATACCGACCCGCCCGATTTCGCGACCTGGTTTCCCAGGGACATGTGGCGACCGGACTTGCGGGTGCCGTCGCCAAAAACCGCGTCGCCCACGGCTATCTGCTGACGGGACCGCGTGGGACGGGAAAAACCACCGCCGCACGCATTCTCGCCATGGCGCTCAACTGCGAGCGGCGAACGCCCGACAGCGGCGACGGCGAGCCGTGCGGCGAGTGCGATTCTTGCCGTCGGACGTGGTCCGGCGCGGCCAATCTCGACGTGGTGGAGATCGATGCGGCCAGCAACCGCGGCGTCGACGACGCGCGCGAGTTGCGCGAACGAGCGATGTATGCCCCCAGCGGCCCGGATCGGTACAAGGTGTACATCGTCGACGAGGCACACATGCTCACGCGGGAAGCGTGGAATGCGCTCCTGAAGATTCTCGAAGAACCGCCGCCTCGCGTCGTCTTCGTGTTCGCCACCACGGAACCGCAGAAAATCGCCAATACGACCACCGCCGTGTTGAGCCGGCTGCAACGATTCGATTTCCGGCGTATCGGGCCCGCGGCGATTGCGGCCCGGCTCACCGAAGTGGCCCAGGCCGAAAGCATCTCCATTGACGACAACGCCCTGGCGCTGATCGCCCGCGTTGCCAACGGCGCGATGCGGGACGCGTTGTCCATCCTCGACCAGGTCGTCGTGTTCGGCGACGGGGCAGTGACGGCCAGCGGGGTGCGCGAGGCCCTCGGGCTCATCGACGACGAGATGTACGCCGAGTTGTTACGGATAGTGGCCGAGCGGCGATCCGCCGATGTGTTTCCTTTTGTATCGCGCCTCGTGGAACTCGGAGCCGATTTGGGCGAGTTCGTAAACGGGATCGGCGAGGTCCTCCGCGCGATTCTGATCCGGTTGGCCGGGGGCGAACCCGAGGGCCTCACCGAAGAGTTGAGGCAAGCCGTCGATCAAGTGGTGGGAGAATTTTCAGACGGCGATCTTCTGAGAATGTTGCGGTTGCTGCAGGAGGCCGAAACCTCGATCCGCCGCAGTCCCAACGCCCGTCTGTATGTGGAAACCCTCCTGCTCCAGTGGGCCCTGCTCGACCGCACGGTCGAGATCGCGGACGTGCTGGCGGCCATCAAGGGCCGGGGGGCCAGCGGGTCTGCCGGACGAGATCCGCGGCCGGATCCGCCCGCGTCGCCCCAATCGACTCCCCGCACGGGCGGGCGCAGGGTCTCGGCGCGCGAGGCCGCGCCGCTACCCCCGCCATCGGCCGCGGGGCCTGAGGCCACACCGTCCCCAGCACCTCCCGCCGGCGGGCCGACCCACGGATGGCTCGTCTCCCAGTGGGAGTCGTTTCTGGACCATGTCGGCAAGAGGAACCCCATGGTCAAAGAGATGCTCTCGCACGCCCGTCCCACGGCGTTGAAGGACGGTGAGGTCCGCCTCGAGGTCGAGGGGGACATGCCGCTGGAGGGGCTGAATCGGAACAAGAATGTAGTTCGGGACGCGCTCAGCACCCTCCTGGGGGTCCAGGCCCAGGTGACCTTTGCCACCGCCTCCGCCGAGCCACCCACACCGGTACCGGAGCCGAAACGGCAAACCCCTGAAGGCGATCGGGACGCTCGAATGCGCACCTACCGGGCCCAAGATCCGACCCTCGACGCCGTGGCTGAAGCCCTCGATCTCGAGCTCATGGAGTAGCTTGCGGGGTATTTGCGGCCGGGGTAGCTTCCAAACCTGGTAACTCTAACACCCGCACGGATATATGTCCGATTTTTCACAGCTTTTGCAGCTTGGCCAGCAGATGCAGGGTCGGATAACCCAGATGCAGACCGAGCTTACGCAGCGCACCGTAACTGGCACCGCGGGTGGCGGAATGGTCACCGTAACCGCGGACGGCAAGGGTCAGGTTCGCAGCGTGAAGATCGAAAAGAGTATCGTCGAAGACGGCGATGTAGAGATGATCGAGGACCTTGTGACAGCGGCGGTGTCGGACGCTCAACGCCGGGCCGAGCAGATGTACAAGGACGAGCTGCGCAAGGTCACGGGGGGACTCCAGCTCCCCTTCCAGTTGCCGCTCTAACCCCGTGTCTGCCATCGAGCAGCTGACGGCGGAGTTGACGAAGCTCCCTGGCATAGGCCGGAAGACCGCCACTCGCCTCACATTCCACCTGTTGAAACAGTCCCGCGGTGCCGTGGAATCGCTCGCTCGAGCGATTCAGACGATGGCGGAGCGTGTCGCCCCGTGCTCGACGTGCGGGAACTTTTGTGAGACGGATCCTTGCTCCATTTGCGAGGACAGTCGGCGCGACAGTGCGATACTGTGCGTGGTGGAGGAAGCCTCTGACATTGAGGCGATCGAGCGGTCGGGGGAGTTTCGGGGCCTGTATCATGTGTTGGGCGGACACCTGTCACCGCTCGACGGCGTCGGACCCGACGATCTTCGCATCGACGACCTGTTTCGGCGCGTGGAAAACGGGTCGGGGGTACGCGAAGTCATCCTGGCGACCAACCCGTCGATGGAGGGCGAGGTGACCGCGACCTACATCCGGGGTGTTCTCGGACCCGTGGGATTGCAGGTGACACGAATTGCTGTGGGGTTGCCGGTCGGTGGGGATCTGGAGTATGCGGACCGATCCACGATCGCCCAGGCGCTGGCCGCCCGGCGGGAAATGCAATAAATGATGGGACCCAAGCTCAAGGCGGTACTTTTGACGTTTGGTCTGGGAGCGGTGCTCGGCTCGGTGCTCGCCCAACAGTCGATGGGACGGCATCGCGAGGACCTGTTCAGCGGGAGACCGTTGCGTCGGTTGTCCGCTATGAGCTATCTCAGCGGGCACCCGAGCGTGGAGGCCGTGCGGCTGTTGTACGATTACTTGGCCTGGGAGGAGCATCCGCTGCTGCGGAGGAGGGCTGACGGGATCGTACGGCGCATGGAGGCAAAACTTGGATAGGGTGGAGAATCGATGACGGGTGCGGGGACCTGGTCGCTCGGAGAGTCCGATTATGATCGGATCTTCGAACACTTGACCGAGCTGCTTCGAGAGTCCGACGCGCGGTCCGCGATGGTAGTGGACCGCACCGGCCAGCTGCTGGCCAATGCCGGTGAGGCCCTATCGTTCGATACCACCGTGTTCGCCTCGCTGACGGCCGCCGATTTCAGCGCCAACGACGAGCTGGCGAAAATGATCGGTGAGCGCGAGTTCGCTTCCCTGTTCCATCAGGGAGAGAAGGAGTCGATGTACCTCGCCGATGTGGGGCGCCGGCTCATTCTCGTGGTCCTGTTCGACCAGCGTACCACCGTTGGGCTGGTTCGACTTCGCGTCAAGCGGACCGTGCAAGATCTGACGAAACTCATCGACGAAATGTTCAACCGGTCGCCCGGAGACAAAGACGCGGCCAAAGAAGGGGGATTGTTGGAGGGTGCGGACGACGAAATTGATAAACTGTTTGACGACTAGCCGGGAGAGCCGATCATGTCGATGATCAATTATGCGTCCCGGGAGATCAACTGTAAGCTCGTCTATTACGGTCCGGGCCTTGGTGGCAAGACCACGAACCTCGAACACGTGTACG
Organism: uncultured Gemmatimonadaceae bacterium; assembly: GCA_964388145.1. Classification (GTDB taxonomy): domain Bacteria; phylum Gemmatimonadota; class Gemmatimonadetes; order Gemmatimonadales; family GWC2-71-9; genus B3T1B10. The sequence continues at coordinate 32,485 of CAYLZR010000005.1, forward strand.
GCAAGGTGGCGCCGGATAAGCGTGGGAAAATGGTCTCGCTCGCCACGGAAACCGAGCGCACGCTCTTTTTCGATTTTCTACCGGTGGATTTGGGAACCATTCGTGGGTTCAAAACGCGCTTTCATCTCTACACCGTTCCGGGCCAGGTGTACTACAACGCATCTCGCAAACTGATTCTCAAAGGGGTCGACGGACTCGTTTTCGTCGCGGACAGTCAGATGGATCGCATGGAGGCCAATGTGGAATCCATGCAGAATCTCTACGACAACATGGCGGAATACGGATACGATGTCACCAAGATCCCGTTCGTGATACAGTACAACAAACGTGACCTCCCCAACGCCGCATCGATTACCGAGCTACAACAGCAGCTCAACCCCGGTTGGGAGGTGATCGAGAGCGGCCGGCAGCGGGAGACGCTCGATCCCAACAACGAAGGGGAATGGCTCATCACCAAGCTCGATGGTGCTTGGGTGGGGCGCGCACCGTTCTTCGAGTCGATTGCGGTCAACGGAGACGGGGTGTTCGAGACCCTGCGCCACGCCGCCAAACTCATCCTCAAGACCCTGAGTTGATTATTATTCGGGCATGATCTGGACACTGCCCAACATTCTTACGGTATCCCGAATCGCGCTGACGCCGGTTATCGCGTTGCTGCCGTTCATCGATGGGTACCTTCCCAAGCTGATTGCTTTCATCGTGTTCTTGATCGCTGCCATCAGTGACATTTTTGATGGCCGCCTGGCGCGCGAACGCGACGAGGTGACTGATCTCGGCAAGATGCTCGATCCATTGGCGGACAAACTGCTGCTGTTCGCTTGCTTGATTCCGATCTATTGGGTCACCAGGTATCCCATGAGTCAGTATGAGATCCCCTGGTGGGGCAACCTGCCCCTCATCGTCGCATTGTTGCTCGTCGGGCGTGAAATCGCCATGACTATGTTCCGGCATGTCGCCAAGCGTCGCGGCGTCGTGATCGCCGCGGACTCTACGGGAAAGCTCAAAACGATCGTTCAAGACATTTTTCTCGGTGCTACGATCGGTTGGTTTGCCTGGCGCGACATGCGGATCGAGTTTGGATGGGAAACGCAATGGTTGGCAGCGTTCTGGGATCGATTCCACGGCGCGGTCGTGGCCGTCACGCTCGGTGTCGCCGTGTTGCTTACGCTAATCTCCCTCCTCTCCTATATGTATCGGTATCGCAGTCTGTTTCGCGGTACCTATCCGGCACACCCGGGGCCGGGCGATGGAACTTGAACTCGTCACCATAGGTAACGAGCTACTCCTCGGCCTCACCCTCGACACCAACGCTGTGGAATTTGCGACAACGCTGACCGAAGCGGGCGTACGTCTCGTGCGCACGACAACAGTGACGGATGATGGACCCGCCATACGCGATGCCGTTGTTGGGGCTCTAAAACGCACAGGTTTCGTCGTCACCACCGGTGGTCTCGGTCCCACACGCGACGACGTCACCAAGAAGGTCGTGGCCGACATCTTCGACGCCCCGCTCGAACTCGACTCAGAATATCTCGAGAAACTGCGCGAGCGGTTCGCTCGTTGGGGTCGCGGGCCGATGCCGGAGACGAACCGCACGCAGGCCGAAGTGCCGCGCGGAGCCGTCCAGCTCGAGAATCGCCGGGGCACGGCACCCGGGCTTTGGCTCGAGGGCCCGCTGGGTGTCGTGGTGATGTTGCCGGGGGTGCCGGAGGAAATGAACGGCTTGCTGCACGAAGAATTGATGCCACGCCTCAGGGAGCGGATGGACGGCGATGCGGCGCGGGTGACCCGTTCGAAGATGCTTCGCACGACCGGAGTGTCGGAATCGGCGCTCGCAGACAAGCTGCATGGAGTAGACGAGCGACTGGCCCCCGCCCCCGTGACGTTGGCGTATCTCCCCAGTCCGCATGGGACAGATCTGAGGCTCACCGCGTGGGACGTGCCGGTGTCGGAGGCGGATGTTTGGCTCGAACGATCCGCCAGCGTGGTGCGGCCACTCCTGGGATCCTGGCTTTATGCCGAGGGTGACACCGATCTGGCCGAGGTGGTCCTCAACGGTCTCCAACGAGCCGGCCGTACGCTCGCCGTTGCGGAATCGTGTACCGGTGGTCTGGTCGGCGAACGCCTCACCGCGATCGCCGGCGCGTCGGCGGTGTTCGTTGGTGGGGTCGTGGCCTACGACAACGCCGTGAAAGAAGCGGTACTCGGCGTGCCACACGAGCTGCTCGAAACAGTCGGCGCCGTGAGCGAGGAGGTCGCCGAAGCCATGCTCGACGGCGTCGCCACCCGATTCGGGGCGGATGCGGCGGTGGCCGTTACCGGGGTGGCGGGGCCGTCTGGCGGCACCCCGGAGAAACCCGTGGGAACGGTCTGTCTCGCGGCTCGGGTGGGTGAGGCGCGCAAGGCCACCACGTTTCGCGTTCCCGGAGACCGGGACGGTGTCAGGCAACGATCAGCCCAGGCCGCTCTGAACCTCGTTCGAGGGCTCATTTCCTGAGTGGGGGCCATGCGAACGGTCTGGCAGGCGCCGAGCCGCCATTTTGGCGGGAACGCTGGTACGGACCTTGCCCTCCCGCTATAGTACGTCCGTCTCGATACCCTAACAAACGAACGGTGCCCATGGTGGGAGGATGAGTCCACGGAAGAAGCGTTCCGGTCGCAAAAAGGCCGAAGGTGAGGCAGAAGCGGTTTCGGCTCCGAGTGAGACGCCCCAACAGCCGGTGGCCGAGAGCGGCGCCGAGGACACGGCGGAATCTGCCGCGGAGCAGGGCCCGGTAGCGACCACCGATGCCGGCGACGCGGCCGGTGCGGCTCCGCCGTTGGAGACGGCGGAGCAGGCCGTCGAGCGACTCCAGCGCCAATTGAACGAACTGCAAGACCGGCATCTGCGCACCGCGGCGGAGTACGAGAATTTCCGCAAGCGAACGGCGAAGGAACGCACCGAGATGTGGAAGCGCGCGCAGGCGGACGTGGTGTCGAGCATCCTGGATGCGCTCGATGATTTCCAGCGCGTCTTGGATCTGGACCGGTCCACTACCAGCGCCGAGGATGTGATCGCCGGTGTCGAGTTGGTCGAGCGCAAGCTGCTTCGAGAGTTGGAGGGTGCCGGTTTGGAACGAGTTGGTCAGCAGGGCGAGCCGTTCGATCCGAATTTGCACGAAGCCGTCGGCTCCATTCCCGCCGAGGCGGAAGAACAAGACCACACCGTCGGTGCCATTCTACAAGCGGGTTATAAGTTCGCCGGTGCGTTGATTCGTCCGGCTCGAGTACAGGTATTCATGTGGCAGGGCGACGGGAGCCAGGAACCCACCTAATGGCTGCGACGAAGGACTATTACCGCATACTTGGCGTCGCCGCGTCCGCGGATAAAGACCAAATCAAGAAGGCCTACCGCAATCTCGCGAAACAGTACCACCCCGATAAGAACCCTGACAACAAGGCAGCGGCGGAGCGCTTCAAGGAAGTGTCCGAGGCGTATTCGGTGTTGAGCGATGCCGAACAGCGCAAGAAGTACGACATGATGCGCAGGTTGGGGGCGTTCACGGGTGGGCGCGCCGGTGGGGCCCGACCGGGTGCGGGACCAAGATTTGAAGACATTGATTTTGGCGGCCTCGGTGGACTCGGCGGCCTGGGCGACATCTTCTCTTCCATCTTTGGCCGAGGCAGGAAAGCAGCCGTCGTTGAACCCATCGAGATGACGGTAGAGGTTCCGTTCCGGACGGCGGCTTTGGGCGGTAAGGTACCGGTGACGATATCGGTGTCGGAAGCGTGTCCGACCTGCGGTGGCAACGGAGCGGCGCCCGGTTCCAAGGTGACCACGTGCGATGAGTGCAAGGGGCGGGGGACGGTGAGCTTCGGTCACGGCGGGTTCGCGGTGAACCGTCCGTGTCCTCGATGCCGTGGGCGTGGCACGACGGCGAGCAAATTGTGCAAGAAGTGCGGTGGAGCCGGGGACATCGATGTGGGCAAGCGTCTAATGGTGACGGTACCGGTCGGAACGAATTCAGGAACCAAGGCGCGGTTGAAGGGTCAGGGGCAGCGGCATCCTACTGGTGGCAAGTCGGGAGACCTGGTCATCACTTTCGAAGTCAAACCCGATCGTTTCTTCCGGCGCGAAGGCAACGACTTGATATGCACCGTGCCGATCAACTTGGCGGGCGCGACACTCGGCACGAAGATTCTCGTGCGAACGATCGAGGGCAAGCGGGTCGCGGTGCGCATTCCCGCCGGCACGCAGCCCGGCCGCAAGTTTCGACTGAAGGGGATGGGTATCGAACGCAACGGTCAGCGTGGCGATCAGTATGTCGAGATCGACGTGACCATTCCCAAGAAGCTCTCCGATGAGCAGGCAAAGTTGCTCAAGGATTTCGCGAAGGCTGCGGAGATGAAATACTAGGTTTTGGGTTTTGGGTCTTGGGTTTTAGGACCCCACCTAACACCCAACACCTAACACCCAACACCTAAAACCTAAGACCCACCACCAATCCAATTCTCCGCACTATCCGGTCGGAAACTCCCGGTTCGTAGCACGGTGAAGGTGGCGTACGGTCCGGGCCTCGACCATCGCAGGATCTCTCCGTCGTTTCTTCCCAGCGTATACACAACGAACTCTTCGTCACTCGGTATGCCGGCGATGATATGAATGCGGCCGTTCATGTCAGTGGTGATGTCGGTGAAGTACGCCGTCTCCGCCCATTGCCACGGAAGGCGCCAGCGGATATGTCCGAACTCGTTGTAGAACGTGATGTGCACGAGCGGAACCATGTGGAGCACGCCACCCGCGATACCGGCGAGGAGGCCGGGACGTTGGCTGGTCTCGACGAGCGCAAAGGTCGTCACGCTGTCTCCGTCCAGCGCCACAAGCTCGCCGTCGGCGGTCTGAACGATGACTCGTTCGTCGGGCAGGACCGCAAACTGATGGGGACTCGACACCAAGTCCTCGAGATCGAATTCTCGTTCCAATTCGCCGCTCCAAGACAGCACGGCGATGCTCGGTCGGTTCTCCACGAGATCAGAAACGTACCACCGAGCGTTGACGAACTGCACGTGGACGGGAGCAGTGAGGACACCTGCGGCGATGGTGTCGACCGCGCCGGTTGTCATGTGGTAGAGAATGAGGCCCCCCAACCCCTGGGTGGTCATGGCGAGCACGCTGTCACCAGCGGGCTCCACCGCCCGGCCATTGAGATAGATCAATCCCAGCGACTTCGAGTTGCTCTTGCAACTCGAGCCTGCCAGGACGATCAGGGCTGGTATCAGAAGTCGATGCATGTGGTCACTGACGAGTATTACGCACCAGCTGCTGAGCCCGGCTCGCGGAAGTCCTGTGACGGTCGGAGTCCCTTCTGTTCTTCCCGTAGACGGTCGAAATTCCAGGCAATCGCTTGCAGGATGACGACCGCGATGGCGCAGAGTAGGGCGAAGG
>CAYLZR010000006.1:0-19794 GCA_964388145.1 uncultured Gemmatimonadaceae bacterium
CGGCGGCTTCGTCCAACGCGGGATCCAATTGACGGAACCCCGCGATGACCGATCCTGCTGCGATCGGGATGTTCCGTATGAGATACGCGAGCGGAAGGATGAGCACCGTCCCCACGAGGATCCAGCGTCCGACCCACGGAGCCGACACGCTGAACGTCGTGGCGAGGGCAATGGCGAGCACCGTGCCCGGCACGGCCCACGGCACATTGAGCAACCTATCGATCAGTCTTCTCAGCACGGCTTTGCGCTGTACGATGTTCCTGCCGGCCCAAAGGGCGAGGCCGAGGGCCCCAATAGTTGCCGCTGCGGCCATCCATAGGGAATTGACGAGAGGCCGCAAACGTTCGGGTTCCTGTATCAGCTGGCTGTAGTTGCTGAACGAGTACTCCGGCGGAAGGATTTGTGTCGTCCATGTACCGAACGGAACGAAGGAGACCACCACCAGCGTGATGTGCGGCAACAACAGAAAGACAGCGAACAACCACCCCACACCGGCCGCCGTCCACCGCGTGATCGGTTGCTTGATGTTCCGGGCCGCCGATGCGACCCCCTTCCCCGTCGTCGCGACCGACCGACCCGCTTGCCCTCGCCCGAACAAGAACAGTGCGACGAACGCCACGCTGGCCAACGCCACGGTTTGCACCATCGCCGCGTTGATATCTCCGTTCAGCTTTGAGTTCACGATCTGCGTCGTCATCACCCGAAAGCCACCGCCAAAGATGTAGGGCGCGCTGAACGATCCCAGAGACGTCATGAAAGTGAGGAGAGCGGCGGCGAGAATTTGGGGGGTGAGTAACGGGAGGGTAACGCGTCGAACGGTCTGCCAACGGCTACAGCCAAGTGATTGTGCCGCCTCCATCATCGACGCGTCGATCTTGGCCAGGCCCGCACGTGTGAAGAGGTAGAAATACACATACATCGAATACGCGTGAACCAACAGGATCGCTGCGGCACCCCGCAGACGCCACGGCGAGTCTTCCAACCCGAAAATAACGGTGATGAACCTTGCGACGAACCCGCTCTCGCCCCACAGGAACAGGAACGCAATGACGCCTACGAGCGGCGGCAATACAGCGGGCAACGCAACCAACGCCCCGAGCACGCGTTTTCCCGGAAACGAAAACGTTTCAAAAAAGAACCCCACCGGTATGCCGATGGCTCCCGCCAACGCAACACTGGCAACCGAGATCCAGACGCTTCCCCACAGCGCTGACCACTCGAACGAGTCACGGACGAACGCTTTGATGTAGTCGAGCGTCCACTCGCCCGGCCCGCCCACGCTCTCGAGCAGAACAAGACCGATGGGATACGCCACGAGCCACACGAGCAGCGCGGCAAGGAGCAGCCCCAGAGGTCTCTTGCTCATTTTCCCCTCCTGGGGAATGCGCGTGCCGTTCGCGCGGCGAGCCACACCGTGTCGCCGACGTTTGCCGCGTGCACGTCATCTTCGAACTCGACACTGCCGAGTTCGGTGTCGACCTCGAAGAACGCGCGCGCCCCCGTGTAGCGACGCTCGCGCACGGTGCCCACCAGGCCACCTTCTTCGGATTGGATCAGCATCTCGGGCCGGACCGTGACCGAAACTTTCTGACCTTCGGCAAGCGTCACCGGCGACGTGACCGGCCACTCGATGCCGGTGGCGATGCGCGCACGGTCGGCGGTGATCATCACCCCGTTCAGCGTGGTCGCTCTCCCGACGAACGTAGCGACGAAATGCGACGCCGGTTCTTCGTACAGTTCGGTCGCGGTGGCGACTTGCTCGAGACCACCCGACCGCAACACCGCAACCACGTCACCCAGGGCGAACGCCTCTTCCTGCTCGTGCGTGACGAAAACCGTGGTGACGCCGATCTTGTCGATGGCGGCGCGTAACTCGCGCCGAGTGCGTTCGCGCAGGGCGGGATCCAAATTGGAGAGCGGCTCGTCGAACAACAGCACGCGAGGTTGTGGTGCGACAGCACGCGCAACCGCTACGCGTTGTTGCTGTCCACCCGACAGCTCGTCCACTCGCCGCTCCTCAAACCCCCGCAGATCGACGAGGCCGAGCGAATCCGCGATGCGTTGCCGTCGTTGGTCAGCGGTGAGCGATCGATCGAGTCCAAACCCTACGTTTTCCCCGACGTTCAGGTGGGGGAAAAGCGCATAATGTTGGAACACCATGCCGAACCGGCGTTCGGCCGGGCTGAGTGACGTCACGTCTTCGCCGTCTACGGTCACGCGCCCGGTGTCGGGAGTTTCGAATCCGGCGATCAAACGGAGCGTGGTTGTCTTGCCGCTCCCGCTGGGTCCCAGCAACGCAAGCACGCTGCCCGGAGGCACGCTCAGCGAAAGATCGCGCACCGCAACGTGGTCGGCGAACGTTTTGGTGAGATTCTCGAGACGGAGACCGGGTTCAGTCACCCTTACCTTGGATGTGGCGCTCCCAATAGGTCATCCACCCGGGACCGCGCTCGGCCAAGACGTTCCAGTCCATGGCTTCCACAACCAGCGCATCCAGCACATCGCGCGCCCACTGGGGGAGGGAATCGGCGGGCAGGTCATTGCGTGCCGGAAGGCGGAACACGTCGCGCGTGGCTTGAATCTGAAAGGCCAGCGACCCGACGAACTCGATGAACCGGCGCGCGGCCTCAGGTTCTTTCGAGCCGCGGACGATCGCAATGGCATCTTCGATGACCGGTGTGCCGCTGGTGGGCAATACATAAGAGAACGGATTTCCGCGACGGCGTTGGCCCAAGATGTCGGGCAGGTCCCACATCGTGATCACACCTTCCTGCCGCAGCATCTTCTGGTGCAGCATCGCGGGGTTGAGCGTGTAATCACGCGTCTGTCCGTCGAGCCGCCGCAACCAATCCACACCGGCGGCCGTGTCACCGGTGGCTTCCAAACTCCGCAGCATGATCATGCCGAAAAGGGTGCGCATCGTGCCCGACGCCAACGGAAAGCGAATCAGTACCTTGCCCTTCCACTTGGGATCCAACAGATCTTCCCAATCCCGTGGCGCGTCGTCGGCCGAAACGGCCGAATGGTTGTACACGATCACCGCCACGGTCTGGTACACCGAAAAAAACATGTCCTCCGGTCCGTGACCCCGTTCGGGCGTTGCCACCGCCCACTCGGGCCGATACGGTTCCAGCAACGAGTCTGCGGCCGCTCGAGCAAACAGACTCGACGGCCCACCGAACCACACGTCGGCTTGCGGATTGATGCGTTCCGACCGCACGCGGTCGAGCACTTCCTGCGATCCCATGTCCAACGTGCGCAGATCGATCTCGGGATTGGCCTCCTCGAACATCGCCTCCGCCAACCGCAACAGGTCCCGGCCGTGCGGCGAGTACACGACCAACGGCGTACGGCCGTCACTCGTGCACCCGGCGAGGGAGACCAACAGTAGTAAGAACGACGTGACGGGAATTTTGTAACGGTACCGCAAGGGATAGCGTTTCAAGAGCGCGACCAGGTCATTGAACATGATCGGATTTCAACCCAAGGAGATTGAGAAACAGACGGAATGCGCCCGGTGTTCCCGCAGGAAGCGCGCGGAAGAAGCTGAGACCGGTGTAGACGTAGGTGCCTGCCCCGTACCGCGCCACCAGCAGGCCACCCTGCAGGGGCGGCCGGCCCGCGTCATTCATCTCTAATTGCGGCACATAAGCGTCGTCCCACGTACCGGCGAAATATAGTCCCCGCTCCTGCGGCCAGCCGACCCAGTCGGTGGCGCCGATACGATTTGGCGTGTTGAACAACGGATTGTCGGGACGAAGGATTCTGACGGGTGCGGTCTCGTCGGTGACGCGGTCGTGCGGCCGCCCGATCTCCAGCGGGTGCGGTGCATAACCGCCGCGTATGAATTGGTACTGTTGATACTGGACGATGAGCAGTCCACCCGATCGGGTGTATGCCATGAGCCGCTCGTTGTGTTCGGTCAGGGCCGAGTCGGCCTCGTAGGCACGGCTGCCCACGACGATTGCGTCGAACACGCTCAAGTCGGATTGGGCCAGACGATCGCCGTCGAGAATCTCCACCGGCACACCGATTTGTCTCAGCGCCTCCGGCACGCGGTCGGCCGCGCCGCGCACGTAGCCGACACGCGAGAGCGCCGGCATCGTCATCGGCGTCACATGCACCGCGCTGCGTGCGGCGTGCACGAGCGCGGTGGGTCGGATGTGCGGATACTCCACCATCTCCACACCCACGTCGAATCTCTGCTGGTCGTCACCGATGGCGATCGCGCGAACCTCGACACTCGCGTCCGAAACATTCGGCGGACGACCTACGGAGAACACAAAACGTGCGGACTCACCGGCGTGCTCGAACGTGAAGCGTTGGGACTCGGGCGCGGGCCAGCCGTCGATCTCGAGGGTCACCTCACCGGCATATGGCCTTTGCCCGTTGTAAAACAACGAGACCGTGAAGTCGCGCTCGGTCGCCCCGGTGCTGGACCATACGACACTACCGGGGTCCACCTTCACGTCCACCAACGGCACGACACGCACTTCTCGCCTGACTTCACCGGCCGCTTGATTCCGCGTTCGATACGTTGCCTCGCGACTCAACGACACCGATGCGCTCAACACAGAAACGACCACCTTCGCTTCGAGGAGCGGAGGTTGAAACGGCCGTCCCCGGACGTCCGGTGATGCCGCACTCCAATCGTACATCGAGCCAACCATCGCACGTTCCAGGAAATACGGCTGTGTGAACGCAGCGTCACGCGGCACGGTGACTCGAAACTCCACGGTGGCAATGGCTCCCGATTGCAGGGGCTCGGCTGGGACATCCTCGCGCGCCACGGTCCAGCCGTCGGGTGTGGCGATGGATACGTCCTCGATTCCGACCCTGTAGGGGCCGCTGTTGAACAGACTCACATCGATCGACACCGTCTGACCGGGTGTGAGCTTTTCATCGGCCACCACGGCATCGATCACCAAACCGGCCGCGATACCGACGGCCCGGTCGAGTAGTTCGCGTTCCCGACCGGTCGCCTCGGGCAATTGCAACAACATGCCCGGCGTGAGCGCGGAGAGATTTGTCGCGTCCACCGCCGCACGCGCCGCGGCTGCGAATCGCACCAGTTGATTGGACTCGAGCGGGATCCCAGAAAAGATGTCTTCCTCTGCATCGGCCGGGCCGTTATCGGCACGGTTGACCTCGAGAAGCAGTCGGGTTTGCCGCGGACCGATCTGTTGCAGCGTGCCCATGTCCTGGCTGCGATGGCGGCTGCGGCTGGCCATCGCAATCTGGTGGTACGACTGCCCGACTCGTGGGTCGAGCATGCCGGTCGACATCTCGAGTGACGCCCCCGCCCCCGCCCCCGCCCCCTGCCGGTTGAAACGCATCGACCGATAGAGCTTCACCGGCGTCCATGGCGTGAGACCCTCTTCCGTCTCCAGTTCGGGAAAACGCGACGCGTCGCCCGCTGCCTCGAATGCCGCCCGCGCGGCCACGCCCGCCGCCTGGTGCTGCCCGTGCCCGTCGCGCGCCGTCCCCGAAAAGGTCGACACGATGACGTGCGGTTTGAACGCGCGCACCACGCGCACGACGTCCTTGAGGATCGAATCCGGTAGCCACAGTCCCGACGTCTCGTCGAGAGACCTGGTATAGCCGAAGTCGTAGGCGCGGGTGAAGAACTGCTCGGCACCGTCCAATTCGCGGGCCGCGAGCAGCTCGCGCGACCGGATGATGCCGAGTTGCGGTCCCAGCTCGGGGCCGATGAGGTTTTGCCCCCCTTCGCCGCGCGACAGGGCCAGATACGCCGCACGCGCGCCATACCCGCGGCTCAACAGCGACAAAAGGGCCGTATCCTCGTCGTCGGGATGGGCCGCGATCAGCAACACTCGCCGATTCTCGGCGAGTTGCTGGAGCAGCCGATCCAACTCCACCATGCCCCCGTTGGACGGGGGCGCGAGCTGGCCGACCAAGGGGGGGGACGTGATCGTGGCCAGCACCAACGCAAGCGCGAGGGTACCGCTATGCCGCCTGACGTGCAACGACAATGCTCCTGAGTCTTTCCGCGCTAGGGTCTTGAGAATCTCCGAACGGCATTTGATGGCCCTCGCGGTTCATCACCACCGAAGGGCACACAAACTCCCAACGGCGCGTTCGGATGGCATCTTGTACCGCTTTGGTGGACACCGCGGCCGCGACTACGACACGCGTGGGTTTCATCGCCTCCGCACACTTCGCGGCTGCGAGCAACTTCCACGGTACGGTGACGTGGCCGTCTATAATAACCACAGAACTGTCGCCAACGTTGCGAATCGGTCGCTGTCCTCGGAACAGTAGACGTTCCTGTTTGATGGCCCGGCGAGTGCGCTCAAACGCCGCCTCGAGCTGCTCCAACGAGCTGAACCTAGGTTGAAACGTCTGGTCGAGCACCGCCTCCGCGTCTTCGGCCATCGCACCCACGATCTCGTCGGTCTCGATCCTGACGTAGGCACTCACCACGACGTCGAATTTGCACTTCATCGCCTCGGCTGCGGCCGCCGCGATTTCTACCCCGTTGGGCGCCAGACCCCACACCACCATGGGTGCGGTCACACGCTGATACAGCTGCCGACCCAAAGTAGATCCGGCTCCCGATCGCGTTTGGTACAGGGCACTCTGGTCTGCGGGCGTCGTCATTCGCGTAGGTAAACCGTAAAATCCCAATGAAGGTCGGTGAGATGCGGTGAGCCGGTGCGGGACAGCCGATTCACAGCCCTCGAAAAGCCCATGAATTCTGGCTCTCGCGGCCGTGCCGCGCAACCGTAACCTACCGAAAGACCATAATTTATCGGCGGCCCTGGTTAGATTGGATCCTATGACAAGCATCGCCTCCAAGCCCGCCACCGGGCAACCACAACCTGCCAGAAACATCTCCGAATACGAAGCAAGGGAGGTGGCCGAGGCCGCCCGGGAAAAGGAGTGGACCGCGCCGAGCTTCGTCCGCGGACTGTTTGACGGCAGGCTGTACCTAGATCTCATCCATCCGTTTCCGACGATTCCCGCCGAAGAGGTGGAGCGAGCCAAGCCGTTCCTCGACAAACTGGCCGCGTTCATGCGAGCCAATGTGGACGCCGACGAGATCGAGCGGAATTCGAAGATTCCGCAGAATGTCCTCGACGGCCTCGCACAACTCGGCGCGTTCGGCATCAAGATCCCGACGGAATACGGCGGACTCGGACTCTCACAGGCAAGCTATAACAAGGCCGTGGCGCTCGTGTCGAGCTGGGAAAGCTCGATCGGCGTGCTGCTCTCGGCGCACCAATCGATCGGCGTGCCGCAACCACTCAAGTTGTTCGGCACGCCCGAGCAGAAGAAAAAATACCTGCCGCGCCTAGCCAAAGGTGCAGTCAGCGCCTTCGCACTCACCGAGATGGACGTGGGCAGCGATCCCGCCCGGATGGCCACCACCGCCGAGCTGACCGCAGACGGCTCCGCCTACATCCTCAACGGCGAGAAGCTGTGGTGCACCAACGGCACCATCGCCGACCTCGTGGTGGTCATGGCGTCTACCGGCGACCGCCGCATCACGGCGTTCATCGTGGAGATGGACTGGCCGGGGGTGGAGGTGACCCACCGCAGCCACTTCATGGGGCTCAAGGGCATCGAGAACGGCGTCCTGCGGTTCACCAACGTCCGCGTCCCCACGGAGAACCTGCTGTGGGGCGAGGGTAAGGGCCTCAAGCTCGCCCTGATCACGCTGAACACCGGACGACTGACCCTGCCCGCCACGTCGGCCGTAGCGGTCAAGAAGTGCCTCGAGATCGCCCGGGAGTTCGCCCAGGAACGGGTCCAATGGGGTAAGCCCGTCGGCCAGCACGACGCCGTGGCTCAAAAGATCGGGCGCATCGCGGCATACGCGTTCGCCCTCGAGTCCGTGACCGAGCTGTCGGCCCTGTTGTCGGACCGCGGTGACACCGACATCCGGCTCGAGGCCGCGATGGCCAAGATGTGGAATACGGAACGCGGCTGGGAGCTGATTGACGACACCCTCCAGATCCGCGGCGGTCGGGGCTACGAGACCTCGGAGAGTCTCAAATCGCGCGGTGAGAAGGGGGTGCCGATCGAGCGGATCATGCGGGACTTCCGCATCAACCTGATCTTCGAGGGCTCGAGCGAGATCATGCGTCTCTTCATCGCCCGTGAGGCGGTGGATTCCCACCTCAAGGTGGCCGGCGCGATCGCCGATCCCAAGGCCCCGACGGGGGCCAAGGTGGCGGCGCTCTTCAAGGCCGCCTTCCACTACGCCCATTGGTATCCCGTCCGTTGGATCGGCTGGGGTCACTGGCCTCGGTTCGGCGAATTCGGCAAGCTGGCGAAGCACATGCGGTACGTGGACCGAACCGCGAGGCGTCTCTCCCGGGCCGTGTTCCACTCGATCGTGCGGTTCGGGCCGGGCCTCGAGAAACGCCAAGCCGTCCTCGCCCGCCTGGTTGAGATCGGCGCCGAGCTGTACGCCATGAGCGCATCCTGCTCGCGGGCCCAGATGCTCCACACCAGCAAATCCGCGGAAGATCGGGCCCAGGGCTCGCAAGCACACGATCTCGCCGATATTTTCTGCCGCCTGGCCCGGCGTAGGATCGAGGACCGCTTCCGAAGCCTGTTCCGGAACGACGACGTAGCGGTGTATCGCACCGCTCAGCGAGTGCTGTCGAACGAGTTGGTGTGGTTGGAAGAGGGGCTCATCGCGGAAGACTAGCGGTTTCGAAGGGAGGAGGAGACTTCATGGCAAGCGTCACAATCGCCTGCCAATTCTGCCAAACGCTGAACAAAATCGACGCCACGCGCCTCAGCGACAAACCCAAGTGCGCCAAATGCGAGCGCCCATTCTTGCTCGACCGCCCGGTCAAAGTGCTGGAAGAACACTTCGACCAAACCGTCCTGAAATCAGACGTGCCGGTCCTCGTCGATTTCTACGCCGACTGGTGTGGCCCCTGCAAAGTGATGGCCCCGTACCTCGACGAGATCGCCCATGACAAAGCCGGGCAGATTCTTGTCGCCAAGGTCGATACCGACAGATCACCCAAGGTGAGCCAGCGGTACAATATCAAGGGGATTCCGTTCTTTGCGCGGTTCGAAGGCGGGGAAGTGGTGAGAACGCTGGTGGGAGCGGTGGGGAAGGAGGCGCTGGAGGAGTTGGCGGCAGAAACGTGAGCCGTGAGCCGACCCTTCCCTTCACCCCCTGGGAAGGGGGGAGGGGACGGCTTACGGCTCACCACTCACGGCTTACGCTCACTCAGGAACCCCATTCCTCACAACGTCTTCCAGGCTCTCAATAAACGTGTCGATCTCATCCAGCGTCGTATACACGTTCGGCGTGATCCGGAGTCCCGTGCAGTCCGGGTGACCGATCGCGACGCTGAGGATGCGCTTCGTTTTCCAGAGATGATTCCGGATCTTGCCCTGATCCATGCCGTCCACACGGATGTTGCCGATGCCGCACGACTGTTCGGGATCAAAGCTGGTGTTCACGGTCACCCCGTCAACAGCGTCGAAGTGACGCATGAAACGGTCGCGCAGGTAGCGTAGCCGCGCAGCCTTTCGCTCGGCGCCGATGCCCCGATGGAACGTCAACGCCTCGGCGATGGCGTTGTGGTTCCCCGCCGGGTGCGTGCCGATCTCTTCGTATTTGCGAATGTCTTCGTCTTGCCGTTCGTTCGCAGCCATCAACGGCCAGGTGGACTTGATCTTGTCCCTGCGCACGTACAGGAAACCCGTGCCGTGCGGGGCGAGGAGCCACTTGTGCAGGGACGTGCCGTAACGGTCGCAATCGAGATCCGCCTGCTTGAACGGGAAGTGCGCGTACGCGTGCGCACCGTCCACGATCGTCTCGATGCCACGCGCGCGCGCCATCTGGCAGATCTTCTTCACCGGGAAGATCAGGCCGGTGAGGTTGGTGATGTGGCAGAAGTGCAGAATCTTCGTACGCGGCGTGATGGCCTGCTCGAACATGTCCACGAGGTACTGCTGGCTCGGCGGGGGATTGGGGAAGGACACTTTCTTGAGGACGATCCCTTCGCGCCGCACCCGCTGTTCGTATGTGGTGAGCATGCGGCCGTAATCCTGATCGGTGGTGAGCACCTCGTCACCGGGCTGCAGGTCGATGCCGAACTCACAGATCTCCAGCGCCTCGCTGGCATTGCGTGTAATGGCCATCTCCTCCGTGTCGCACCCGAAATCGTCCGCCAGCCGACGGCGCACGCTTTCGATTTGGGGCTCGAGAATGTCCCACATCGTGTACACGGGCGCCTCGTTGGAGTACTCCACGTACCGGCGCAAGGCGTCTTGCACGACCTTCGGCGCTGGGCTCACACCGCCGTTGTTGAGGTTGATGATGCTGCGATCGACGGTGAACGCCTGCTGGATATGCATCCAATAGTCTTCGTCCTGGGCCACTTCCTCCGGCGAACGGTGCGCCACGGCGGACGTGGCCGAGAGCACTTGCTCTATGCCGCCTTTGCGGAACGTGGGGACCGTAACGGCGGCGGCTCCGACCATCGAACTGAAGAAATCACGACGCGAGACCATATCTCGACTCCTTAACGGGACGGTGGAAAGCTGGGATATGTCAGATTTCGCGAGTGACCGACCCCGTGTCAATAGCTTATCGCCTTTTGAACACCCCGGATGCCACCAACGGCCCTACCACGGCGATCGTGGCAAAGAGAAACCACTGCACCGCGTAGGACAAATGTGGACCGCCGGTTAGCTGTGGCTGCGGCACCGCACCCATGCCTCGCGGCAGGTCGGACGGCATCACCGTGCGCCGCAAAACGAGCGGTTTGAGGGTTTCATCAAAGAGTGGCTGCAACGCCGCCGGATCGGCGCGCCGCACGTAGATCGGCCATGTCGTGTCCGACGGCAGCGTCCCGCCGTCCAGCCGCACCAACACACCCTCCACCACGACCGAATCGGCCTCTCGCAGGGTCGCAACATCGACGCCGCGTGCGTCGGGCGATAGGGCATATCCCCGCTCGACGAGGAGCACACTCCCATTTTGCGTCTCGAGGGGTGTGACGAGATAGACCGCCGGAACGCCGTTCACCACCCTGCCCTGCTCGATCACTTCGCGTGAATAATCGAACACACCCTTTACGCGGGCGCGGCGGAACTCGTGTGCGTCCCGATCCAGGTCGAGCGACGCGTCTATGCGGAGGGGGGGCTCACTGAGTCTTTGCTCGATTATGGCATTTTGCGCCGCCCGTTGCTCGTGGCGGTCGAGCTGCCAAAAACCGAGCCGAATACATACGATCGCCGCTCCTGCAGCGAGAATCCCGGCCAGGATCCTACTCAACACTTGCGCAGCCAGAGACAAAGCGGCATTTCACTCCCTGTATGACCGGCTGCCTGGGATCTCATTCCGGCAAAATGACCTTGACAGGCGCGCTAGATACCGCGACCGTTAGCGTTTACGTGTCCACGAGGCCCAATGCCTAAACTGAAGATTGCCGTCATCGACCTCGTGTCCAAGGGCCCGACCAAAGCCTTGTACGCGCGCGTGATGAATCCCAACCTCGTCAGCATCATGCCCCAGATTGTCTCGGTATGGTGCGAAGAAGCCGGCCACGACGTCCGATTCATCTGCTACACCGGCTTTGAGAACTTACTCGAAGAGATCCCCAAAGAAACCGATCTCGTCTTCATAACGTCGTTCACCCAAGCGGCGCAACTCGCCTACGCGATCAGCAACATGTGCAGGCAGCGTGGCGCGGTTACCGTGCTAGGCGGTCCGCACGCCCGGTGTTATCCGGAAGACGCGCAGAAATATTTCGACTACGTCACCGGATTCACCGACAAGCAGATCATCAGCGATATCTTGGCGGACGGTGAACCGCATCGCCCGATGGGGATCTATCTCGCCGCTGACGATCAACCCACCGAGCTTCCCAGCGTCGAGGAGCGGTGGAAGTTCATCGAACCGACGCTCACCAAAGCGCCCACCATCAAGATCGTTCCGCTGATCGGAAGCCTCGGTTGCCCGTACACGTGCAGCTTCTGCATCGACGCGGTGGTGGATTACAAGCCGCTCGACTTCGATCAGATGCGCGACGACCTGCGCTTCCTGCTTGGCAAGATGAAACGGCCGCGTGTGGGGTGGCACGATCCGAACTTCGGCGTCCGCTTCAACGACTATATGGACGCGATCGAGGACGCGGTTCCGCCCGACAGCATGGACCACGTCGCCGAGAGCAGCCTCTCGTTGCTGTCCGAGCCGCACCTGCAGCGTTTGCAGAAGAATGGCTTCAAAGCGATCCTGCCCGGCATCGAGTCGTGGTACGACCTGGGTAACAAATCGAAATCGGGAGCGCGCAAGGGCGAAGAAAAAGTCCAGCAGGTGTCGGAGCACATCAACCTGATGTTCAAGTACATCCCGTACGTGCAGGCCAACTTCGTACTTGGCCTGGACTCCGATTCGGGAACCGAGCCGTTCGAGTTGACAAAAGAGTTCATCGACAAGACTCCGGCCGCGTTCCCGGGCTACTCACTGCTGTCGGCATTCGGCCAGGCCGCACCGCTCAATCTCGAGCTGCAGCGAGACAAGCGGGTGTTGCCGTTCCCGTTCCACTTCCTGAACAACCACCACGCGATGAACGTCCGTCCCAAGAACTACGGGTGGACGGAGTTCTACGACAACGTGATCGGCCTAACGGAGCACACGTTCTCGTGGAGCCGCATCGCGCGGCGCTTCAAAGCCCAGGGCTCAACGATTCCGGGATGGATGAACGTGCTGCGCGCGGTATCGTCGGAAGGCTTCGGCCGGATGAAGTACTACCGCATGATCCGCGACCTGCTCGACTCCGACCTCACCGTGCGGCGTTTCTTCGAGGGCGAGACCACCGAGATCCCCCAGTTCTACATCAACCGGATCAAGAACGACCTCGGCGACTTCTGGCATTACTTGCCGGAAGGAGCGTTGGAACACGATCCCAACGCCTATATCAAGAAGCACGACGCGAAGTCGAAATTGGTGCAGATGGGGTGAGCGATTCGAGATTCTAGAATAGTGATTCTAGATTGCAGATTGATTTAATCAGACGAACTGAAATTCCACAAAATCTCGAATCTAGAATCTCGAATCTGAAATCGCGCGTTACTGCCCCTCCACCAATCCAACCAACCTCGCGAGCGTCGGCACTCGCAACAAAGGCCTGCCGCGAGCAATAAGCGCGCGGGCATCTCCAAAGGCTTGTGCCTTGGCCAACTGCCCAAAGGTGTAATCTGCGTCAGGAATTTCCAGATCCTCCTCCGGCGTTTCCACGATTTGAATGAAGTGCCCCCTTGGCGGGCCGCCCTTGTGGTATTGTCCGGTGGAATGGAGATAGCGCGGCCCGTAACCCGTCGTCACTGCCGCGCCAGTGCGCTCTTGAAGGACTCGCGCGATGACTGCAAGAGCGGTATCGCACTCTAGGCTCGGCGCGACGTAGGCTTGAATCGCGACATAGTCTCCCGATTTCACGCCTGTGAGAAACTGACCGAGTTCCGTTCTTGACGGGGTGTCGATGGCGGGCAACTCCGCGCTCGAATCGAGCACGTCCCTCGTGTTGGTTTTGCTCTCGCCCACGCTGGGTTGGTTGAAGACGTTGACGCCGAGTACTGCACCGGCCACGGCGGTGGCAAACTCCCAGCGATAGAACTCCCCACCGAGGTCTTCTATGTTTGGGATCGAGAGCCGCAACACCGGGTGACCGCGCTCACCGAGGTCGAGGAGGCGCTGTTCGACGTCGGGATCGCCGTCACCGCTCACGCCGAGTGACAAGAACAAACGGTCATTGCCATACGAATCGATCGAGGCGGTACCTGTATCGACCACGGGCAACACGCCCTTGTGGCTCTTTCCCGTACCCTCGGCAACGAGCTGTTCCGCCCACAAACCGAAACTCGACAGCGCGGGCGACAACACGAGCGTGAGCTTGTCGCGGCCGGCCATCGCCGCTTCGGCCAAAACCGCACCGAGCCACGCACCGGGGTTTTCGACTGATGCGGGCTCGCGGCAGTCTTCCATGGCCGATTGCGCCCCTGCAACGATCGCCTCGAGATCGACACCGATCAGAGCAGCCGGCACCATCCCAAACGGCGAGAGCGCCGAGAAGCGTCCCCCAATTTCGGGATCGCCGTCGAAGACTCTTCGGAATTTTCTGGCGGTTGCGAGGTCGTGCAGGCTCGACCCCTTATCCGTGATCGCCACGAAGCGCGACGGGTCTTGGCCCGTGAACTGCCAGAAGTAATTCAGGAAGGAAGTCGTCTCGATCGTCGAGCCGGACTTGCTCGATATTATGAACAGCGCTTTTTCGTCGGGATGTACGGCCTGGCGCACCGCGTCGGGCGTGGTGCTGTCCAGCATGACGAACGTGGGATAGTCGGACCTTCCTTGAAACGTCCGCCAAAACACTTCGGGCGCGAGACTCGAGCCGCCCATGCCGCACAGCACGACTTTCTCGCAGTCCGTGCGGACGCTGTCCGCGAAGTCGGTGAGATCGTCGTGTGTTTCGAGAAAGCGCTGGGCGATGTCGAGCCATCCGAGCCGGTCGCGTAACTCAGGCGTTCCACCCGTACCACCCCACACGGTCGGATCCCGTTTCCAAATCCCTTCCACCACCCGTGTGGCGGCCATCGCCTCGAGCCGATTCTTGACCGGTCCGTCGAGGGTGCCGAGTGAGGCCGAACGAACGTAGGGATTGATCGCTACCCCCCGAGCAACTGTTTTGCCCGCTCCACCACGTTGTCGGGGGTGAATCCGAAGTGTGCGTAGAGATCTTTCCACGGGGCCGACTCACCGAAGCGCTCGATCCCCATCACGTCGCCGCGGTCGCCGATCCAGCGGTACCACGACATCGGGTGCGCAGCTTCGACAGCCAAACGCGGCACATCCGGCGGCAACACCCCGTTCCGATACTTCTGATCCTGCGCGGCGAACATTTCGAGACACGGCATGTTCACCACGCGCGTGGCAATGCCGTCCTTTTCGAGCTGTTCTTTGGCTTCCATGACGATGCTCACCTCGGAACCGCTCGCCATCAGCACGACGTCGGGCTTACCACCCGAGGCTTCCGCCAGCACGTACCCGCCCGAGACGAGGCCCAGCGCAGAGCCCAACGTCGCCCGGTCGAATACCGGGACACTCTGACGTGTCAGCACGATCGCCGTGGGACCGTCCCGTCGCTTGATCGCCTCGCGCCACGCCTCGACCGTATCGTTGGCGTCGGCGGGGCGGATCACGCGCATGTTGGGAATCGCGCGCAGCGCGGTGAGTGTTTCGATGGGTTGGTGCGTGGGACCGTCCTCACCCAATCCGATCGAGTCGTGACTGAACAGATAGATGGGATTCTGTCCCATTATCGCGGCGAGTCGGATCGATGGCCGCATGTAATCGGAAAAGATGAGAAACGTGCCACCGTACGGCCGCACGCCCCGGTGCAGCGCCATGCCGTTGAGCACCGCGCCCATCGCGTGTTCGCGCACGCCGAAGTACACGTTACGGCCGGAGCGGTCGTCCACATTGAAGCGACCCCCGTCCGCGATCTTCGTCATCACCGAACCCGCCAGATCGGCCGACCCGCCCATCAACTCCGGAAGCGCTTCGGCCAGCGCGTTGAGCACGGTGCCCGACGCCTTGCGAGTCGCCATGGTGGCGCCGGCTTCGAACGTCGGCAGCGCCTCTTCCCAACAGTCGGGAAGTTGTCCCGCCCAACGTCTCCGAATTTCCACCGCTTCGTCCGGGTATTCGCCGGCGTACTCGTTGAACTGGGCCGTCCAGTCGGCTTGCAGCTCCGCGCCGCGGGTGAGACACTTGCGCCACTCGGCGAGTGCCTCGTCGGGCACGTGGAAGGGCTCCCTCTCGGGCCACGACAGGTTCTCCTTCGTGAGCGCGACCTCTTCTTCACCCAACGCCGCGCCGTGTGCCGCGGCGGTGTCCTGCTTGTTGGGACTTCCGTAGGCGATGTGGGTCCGCAGCACGATCAAGGAAGGCCGCGGATCGGCTTTGGCCGCGGTGATGGCAGCGTCGATAGCCTCGAGATCGTTGCCGTCGGGCACCCGCTCCACGTGCCAGCCGTACGATTCGAACCGCGTGACCGCGTTGTCGCTGTAGGTCAGCTCCGTCTCGCCATCGATCGTGATGCGGTTGTCGTCGTAGAATCCGATCAGGTTGCCTAGGCCGAGGTGGCCGGCGAACGACGCCGTCTCGTGGGAGAGCCCCTCCATCAGGTCGCCGTCGCTGGCGATGAAGTAGGTCCTGTGGCCCACCACGTCGTGGCCCGGGCGATTGAACAGCGCCGCCAGATGCGCGGCCGCCAGCGCCATGCCCGCGGCGTTCCCGAACCCCTGCCCCAACGGCCCCGTCGTGGTCTCCACGCCCGCTGTCATCCCGTATTCGGGGTGTCCGGGCGTCTTGCTACCGAGCTGCCTGAATCGTTTGATCTCGTCGAGCGTGATCTCGTACCCCGTCAGGTACAACAGGCTGTAGAGCAGCATCGAGGCGTGGCCGCACGACAACACAAAACGATCGCGGTCTTCCCAGTCGGGATCGGCCGGATTGTGCCTCAGATGCCGCATCCACAGCACGTAGCACAGGGGCGCCAAGGCCATGGGCGCACCCGGATGACCGGAGTTAGCCTCCTGGACGGCGTCCATTGAGAGGGTACGGATTGTGTTGATGCAAAGCTCGTCGAGGGAAACGCTGGTCATGGTGATGGGCTCAGCCACCTACATGCTCCTCGCGGGGTGCCGATGCGGGACCATCGGCCATGGGTTTGGGACCGCAGAAACGTAACACTTCCAGCGGTCGAGAAAAGGCCGAAGAGAGGGAGCGGGGAGCGGGGAGCAGGAAGCAGGGGCGGGCCGCTCATCTACCACGCCGAATGTCCTCTTGAGTACTTTTCCCTAGTGGCATTCCACACAAGCCCTCAACCCTCAACTACGCCTATCCAATGAGTAATTCCTTTAGCTCGCACGACACTCTGAGCCTGGCCGAGGGTCAGGCCACCATATATCGCCTCGACGCGGCGGACAAGGCCGGTCTCACCGACCTCGACCGCCTGCCCTTCTCGATCCGCGTGCTGCTCGAAAACGTCCTCCGCTTCCACGGCAACGGCATCGTCACCGACGACGAGATCGCTCTCGTGGGCGGGTGGCAGCCTCAGCCCGACCGGAGCCGCGAGGTGCCGTACATGCCGAGTCGGGTGATATTGCAGGACTTCACCGGCGTCCCCGCGGTGGTGGACCTCGCCGCGATGCGCGACGCCATGGTCCGGATGGGCGGTGATCCTGCCAAGATCAATCCGCTGGTGCGCACCGATCTCGTGATCGACCACTCGGTGCAGGTGGACTTCTTCGGCAGCAGCAGAGCGTTCGAGTTGAACGTCGAGCGCGAGATGGAGCGCAACGCCGAGCGGTACGCGCTGCTGCGGTGGGCCCAGCAGGCATTTGACAACTTCACCGTCGTACCGCCGGGGACCGGGATCGTTCACCAGGTGAACCTCGAGTACCTCGCCAACGTGGTGCGGCTCGAGCAGCAGAACGGCGAAGCCGTGGCGTATCCCGACACGCTCGTGGGTACCGACTCGCACACCACCATGATCAACGGCCTCGGCGTGATGGGTTGGGGCGTCGGAGGCATCGAGGCCGAGGCGGTGTTGCTCGGCCAGCCGTACTTCATGCAGTTACCCGAGGTGGTGGGCATGAAGCTCACCGGTCGCCTGCCCGGCGGCGCCACCGCCACCGACCTCGTGCTCGTCACTACGCAGATCCTGCGCAAGCACGGTGTCGTGGGACGGTTTGTCGAGTTCTTCGGCGACGGTCTCCAAGGGCTCGGGCTCGCCGATCGCGCAACGATCGCCAACATGTCGCCCGAGTATGGGGCCACGATGGGCTTTTTCCCGGTGGACCAGGAGACGCTCACGTACCTCGAGCGCACCGGACGCAGCCCCGAGGTGGTAGACCGTGTGGAGCGCTACTGTAAAGAACAGCATCTGTTTCGCACGAAAGACTCACCAGACCCGAGTTACTCCAGCGTCGTCGCGTTGGATCTCGAAACGGTCGTTCCGTCCGTCGCCGGTCCTCGTCGTCCACAAGACCGCGTCCCGTTGAACGAACTCAAGGAATCGTTCCTCACGGTGTTGCCCAATCTCATCCCGTCAGGCCGGCAGCGTAACGTCTGCGAGGGTGCGGGGGCCAACTGGGCGTCCGAGGGTGGACAGAGCCCGGAGACGGCCACCACGGTTGCGACGCCGGTCGCGATTGAAACCGACGTGGAGTACGAAGGAGATCGTTTTTCGCTTCGCGACGGGTCCGTCGTCATCGCCGCTATCACCAGTTGCACCAACACGTCCAACCCGTCGGTCATGATTGGCGCGGGACTCGTGGCGCGGAAGGCCGTCGAGAAGGGTCTCACGCGGAAGCCGTGGGTCAAGACGAGCCTCGCGCCGGGATCCAAGGTCGTCACCGAATATCTCGAACAAGCCGGAGTCATGACCGACCTCGAGAAGCTCGGGTTTCACGTCGTCGGTTATGGCTGCACCACCTGCATCGGCAACAGCGGACCGTTGGCCGAGCCCATCGGCCGCGCCATCGACGAACACGAGCTCGTCGTCGCGGGTGTGTTGTCCGGCAACCGCAACTACGAGGCGCGCATCCACCCGTTGGTACGCGCCAACTACCTCGCGTCGCCCATGCTCGTCGTGGCATACGCCATCGCCGGCAAGGTGGACATCAACCTGGACACCGAGCCGCTCGGCAAGGCATCCGACGGGTCTCCCGTATTCCTCAAAGACATATGGCCGACTCAGGAGGAAATCGCCGAGGCCGTATCATCGTCGCTGAAACCCGAGATGTTCACCGAGCAGTACGCGAAGGTGTTCGAGGGGACCGACGCGTGGAAAGCACTGCCAATACCAGAGACCGAGGGCGGGCGTTACGCATGGGATCCGGAATCGACCTACGTGGCCGAGCCGCCGTTTTTCACCGACCTCGCCGCCGAGCCCGCGCCGTTGACCGACATCGAACGCGCGCACGTGCTCGCGTTCCTGGGCGACACCGTCACGACCGATCATATCTCACCCGCCGGTGCCATTCCCAAAGACGGCCCGGCCGGCAAGTGGCTCATCGATCGTGGTGTGAAGCCTGTGGACTTCAACACGTTCGGTGCGCGCCGCGGGCATCACGACGTGATGATGCGCGGCACGTTCGGCAACATTCGCATCAAGAACCGTCTCGCTGACGGTAAAGAAGGCAACTGGACCAAGCACTTCCCCACCGGTGAGATCATTTCCATCTACGACGCCGCGATGCGTTACATCGAGGAGAAGATTCCTTTGGTGGTGTTGGCCGGCGTGGAGTACGGCACGGGCAGCTCGCGCGACTGGGCGGCCAAGGGCACCGCCCTTCAAGGCGTGCGTGCGGTGATTGCGGCAAGCTACGAACGGATTCACCGGAGCAATCTGATTGGGATGGGCGTGTTGCCGTTGCAGTTCGAAGAAGGTACCAATGCTGACTCGCTCGGCTTGAAAGGGGATGAACGGTTTACGATTACGGGGATTGCGGAGGGGCTGGCACCGGGTGGGCGTTTGACTGTCAAGGCGGAAGGACGGCAGGACGGAAAGACGGAAAGTTTTGAAGTCCTCGTGCGGTTGGATACCGATGTCGAGTTGGAGTATTACCGGCATGGGGGGATTCTTTCTTATGTGTTGAGGAAGTTGGCGGCGGAGTAGGTGGCCTACAAAATGCGCCGAGACGCTTCGCTAACATCCGCGACCATCTGTTCCTTTCCGTGTAATCGGTGGCCGTGAATTGCCCGGTGCGCTGAAGCGCGGGCTCGGC
>CAYLZR010000006.1:19894-22004 GCA_964388145.1 uncultured Gemmatimonadaceae bacterium
GTGATCGGCCACCATTCCCAGCGCCAGGATGCACGCGCCGTGGCGACGAGCTTCAACGGGCAAAAAACGCCGGAGAAACTCTTCGGTCCGCGCATCAATCATCGATAGACGGCCGCCGGTGGTCCACGCGAGATGGGCATAAAGCTTGGCTGGCATACTTGACACACTAACAAGCAAACGCTTTCGGACGCGTATCAACATAGCGCCGGTCGTGACGAACAATTGCATGCGTGTGTGGTCAAAGCGTCTTTCAAGACGCGTCGCGGCGGGCGCGCCCGCCGCGGCCGAGCCCGCGCTTTAGCGCACCGGAAAACAAATCGCACGCCCCTGCCGGAGTGCGGAGGTCCGCAGGCCATCGATCAGCGCTAATCCGCAACCAGTCCGCGGTGCTCCGCGGCTCAGCGCTGGGTGCCAAACGGCATGAAGCGAACCAAGCTCAGCCCTATCGCAAAGCACATTGCCGCATAGCCGAGCACCCACGCGACGTGGCCCCATTCAATCCCCCCTACCGGAAAGAGGCTGGATCCCATCAGATGGCTCGGCGGAAAGACCACGTTGAGGACCTTACCTCTCAACGATTCGGAGACCGGGTACCAGTCACGAACCCCCTGGCCTACGATGAAAACCAGCAACCCTATCAACCAGTCAGTCGATAAGACGCGAGACAGGGCAAAGATGACGGACCCGAACCCCAAGAAGAAGGCTGTCCTCTCTAGCAGCCATCGTTCCGGCCAAGCGGGCTCCACCGCGAGCGCGAAGACGGCGACAACGATCACCTGCGCAGCGAGGAACGCTATTAGGGCCGCCAGGAATGCTTGCGCGTAGTACCACACCGGACTGATGGGCTTGGCAAACAGGAAACGGAAATAGCCACGCCGTACGTCCTCGCCGATAATACCATACGTGGCAACCATGACCAGGAACGGAGACATAGCTCTCAAGGTGCCGTCCAACACCGCCGCTGCACCGCGTTGCGCGATGGGCACGGCCCCCATGAAGATCGGTAAGCTGAACACAACCGCAATCACCAACATAGCTGCGCCGCGGGTCAGCAACATGTCTCTGAGCTGGCGGGGAGAATACTGCAGCAGCGTTGCCGTCATTCTTCTCCCACCGCCTCCATGAACGCAGCCTCCAGCCTGCTCTGTGTCGGGAAGAACGCTTGCACGCTCCCACCCTCGGCGAGGAATCGCTCGAGCCGGGCATTGAGATCCACAATGTCGCCGCTCACATCGTACGTCACCTGTTTGGCGCCGTCTATCCGTTGCGCTCCGGGAAACACCGCTTCGACAGAATCGTGCTCGCCGGCAAGCACCAAACGGTAACGCAGGATCTCCCCGGATACGGCGTGGTGCGTACCCGCTATGCGCGACAGTGAGCCACGGTCGAGGATAGCTACCCTGTCAGCCAACCGCTCGAGTTCGTCGAGGTTGTGGGAGGCGATCACGATGGCGCGGTCCTCGCGCCTGAGATCGGTTACGATATCCCGAAATCGCTGCGTCCAGAGCGGATCGAGACCGTGCGTTGGCTCGTCCAACACGACGAGGTCGCTGTCGCTCAACAGGGCTTGGGTTAGACCGAGGCGTTGCAGATTCCCCTTAGACAACTGCTTGACGCGTTTGGATCGATGTTCCTCCAAGCCCAACCGTTCAATGGCTTCGCGCACCCTGCGGGCCCGATCGCGCTGTTCGATGCCGGCCAGTACACTGTAACGCATGAGCGCCCCGGTCACCGTCCACCAGTTGGGAATGGAAATCAGCTCGGATAAGTATGCCACCCCGGCTTTCTCCACATGCCGGCGTGGCCTTTCACCATCGATGCGAACCGTCCCTCGAGTCGGCTCGAGGAACCCCAACGCAAGCGCCAGCATCGTCGTCTTCCCGGCGCCGTTAGGCCCGGCAAGGCCGAAGACCTCGCCACGCTCAATGGTCACGGTAAGGCCTTTCAGCGCATGCGTCGTGCGTGGAGGGATGAGATCCCTGTAATCCTTGGATACGTCTACAAATTCGATCAATTAAAATTCCAAGACAGTATCTCGATTTGCCTGTCCAAACCGCCCATAAGTGAATATCCTCACGCGATAGAATTGGCTAGAGGCGTCCCTCGAGTT
>CAYLZR010000006.1:22104-25459 GCA_964388145.1 uncultured Gemmatimonadaceae bacterium
CATGTCGTCGCGACGCAAAGTCAGATACCAACGGTGAGTGACATGCCGTTCGCGCTCCACCTGGCGCTGGCCCTTGCGAGCTTGTTCGTCGGCACGTGCCTCCTCGCAATCCTGGCCGAGTACCTCCGGGGCAAGAGGGACGAATTCAATCTCCACGTCGGCACGGCGATCGCGGTCACTGTCGCGGGTGGCCTGCTCTTCCCCTTCTGGAGCTGGTGGTCCACTTCCGGGCTTTTGGCAACGCTGACAATTTGGACACTTGTGGGTGGACTCATCGAGAGGCGAACCAGGCGAGGATAGGGGCGGAGGGCGGATCATTGTTACATTTCCTCTCATGAACCGCCGGGCTCACTGGGAGCAGGTCTACGAGACCAAATCGCCGGATGAGGTGAGTTGGTACCAGTCTCGACCGACCCTCTCACTCGATCTGATCGAGGCGACCGGGGCCGAGCACCACTCCGCGATAATCGATATCGGTGGCGGCGCTTCGACGCTGGTGGACGAGCTTCTGGCGCGCGGGTACCACAAGCTCGCCGTCCTTGATGTGGCGGAGCCAGCGCTCGCTGCCACCAAAGAACGGCTTGGCGACTCCGCGGCGAGCGTCGAGTGGTACCTGGCGGACATCACCGCCTTCGACCCACCCCATCGGTGGACGGTGTGGCACGACCGTGCGGTGTTTCACTTCCTGGTAGGCGAGACCGATCGTGCCGCATACCTCGCGGCGCTCGAGCGCAGCGTGGAGCCGAGGGGACACGCGATCATCGCGACGTTTGGATCGAGCGGGCCGCCGCGTTGCAGCGGACTACCGGTTCAGCGTTACTCTCCGAAGGAGCTGGCGGAGACTATCGGCGATGGATGGGAGTTGGTGAGTGATCGCTCCGAGGAGCACCACACGCCCTCGGGTGCCGTGCAGCCGTTTGTGTACTGCCACTTTCGTCGGGCCGAAGCTCGCTACTAGGTAAGCGACACGGCCGTCATCCCAGCAGGTGCGCTAGAGTATGCCAGAGGGACTCGTAGATTGAGGTGAACATCAACTCAGACGATATCGACGCCGTCACCTTCGACTTCTACAACACACTTGTGCATCATCGCCATGGCAGCGGCCGCGGCGCGATGGTGACCGAGTACCTGGATGCACAGGGCTGGGACCACGATCCGTGGGAACATCAGGTGCTGTACGACGTCTTCGAGAACCACGACACCGACTACGCACCGGACAAATCGGAAGAGGAGAAGTACGACTACTACGAGACTTTGGCCAACCGTTTGTTCCAGCGTCTCAACGTGCGCGCGCCGATAGGCGCAGTAAGCGCGCACGCCGCAAACCTTTGGTATCTCTTGGGCCCCGCCGGCCTTGCGTTGTTTCCCGACGTCACCGGTGTGCTTCGCACCTTGAAAGAGGCTGATTATCCGCTAGCGTTGGTTTCGAATTGGCAATGCGGCCTCCGCAACTTCTGTGTCGAACTCGGCATTGGGCATGCCTTCGATCACGTGCTCGCGTCAGCCGAAATCGCCTCCGAAAAACCGGATGCGGCCATATTCAACGAAGCATGCCGCCGTCTCGACACGCCCGCGCACCGGGTCCTGCACGTCGGTGACACGATACTCGACGACGTTGAAGGTGCTCGCGCTGCGGGAATGCCCGTCATCTTGGTCCAACGCAATGACGCCGTACCGCCGCTCGACACGCTGTCGGTGTCAAGTCTGGAGACATTGCCGGAGCTCCTCGGTTTGAATAACCTCCCTTTTCCCTTGCCGCGGGTCGACTGATGCCGAAGTCATTTCGATACGGATCCGTTATCTGCCTGATCACAACTCTCGTGCTCCTCGCCGGGTGTGCAACGATCGAAGTCACGCCCAGCACCAGTTACGACGATCTGGTCGCGCTTTTCGTGGAGTGGCGTGAATTCGAACGACCCGCGTTCGCCGACGGCGTTCCCGATTACACCGCCGGGGCGATGGCTTCACAGCACCGCGAGTTGGCCACATTCCAAAGACGCCTCGACGCGATCGATGCCGGTGGATGGCCGGTGGAGCAACAAATCGACCACCGGCTGGTCCGCGGTGAGATGAACGGTCTCGATTTCGACCACCGGGTCCGCCGGCCGTGGGCCAACAACCCCGCCTTCTACACGATGATGTTTGCCGCCCGGAGCGACGTACCGGCGCACGAGGGCCCCGTCATCCACGGCTGGATCGATCTCTGGACGTACGACTACCCCCTCTCCGCCGATGACGCCACCGAGCTCACCGAGCGGATTGGGACCATCCCGGCACTGCTCGACCAAGCGCGAGGAAACCTCATCGGGAACGGCGCGGACCTCTGGCTCATGGGGGTTCGTTCGATGGAAGGGCAGAGTCGGGACCTGGACGCACTCGCGGCTCGCATAGCGGGCACGAGCGCCGATTTGGACGACGCGATTCGACGCGCGCGCGACGCGACGGATCGTTTCGCACAATGGATCGAGGATGAGGCGCCGTCGAAAACCGGACCATCGGGCGTCGGAGCCGACAACTACACGTGGTATGCCCACAACGTGCACCTCGTCCCCTATGCCTGGGAGGAGCAGGTGACAATCATGCGGCGCGAGCTTGCGCGTGCGCACGCGTCGCTTCGGCTCGAGGAGAACCGCAACCGGAATCTCCCTCCCCTTCCCCGTGCTGCAAGTACGGCGGAATACGACCGGATTTTCAACGCCGCAGTGACCGAATACGTCGATTTTCTCCGCGAGGAGGAGATTGTGTCGATCCGCGACTACATGGACGCGGCCTTGCGAGCCAAGATCGGCCAATTCACTCCTGCCGACGGACTTCGCGGCTTTTTCTCAGAGGTGAGCTACCGCAACGCGGTGACGATGCGGACGCACAGCCATCACTGGATCGAGCTGGCGAGAATGGAATTCGAACCACATTCGAGTCCGATACGCCGCGTGCCGTCACTCTTCAACATCTACGACGCTCGCTCGGAAGGCCTGGCCACGGGGATGGAGGAGATGATGATGCACGCCGGGCTCTTCGACGCAGAACCTCGCGCGCGCGAACTCATCTGGATCCTCCTCGCACAGCGTGCGGCCCGCGCGCTCGGCGGGTTGATGATGCACGCAAACGAGTGGACGATGGAGGAAGCGGTACAGTTCGCATCGGAGTGGACACCGCGCGGATGGCTACCCGAAGACGGCAACACCGTGTGGGGCGAGCAACACCTCTATCTACAACAACCGGGTTACGGCACCAGTTACATCACCGGCAAGATTCAAATCGAGGAGTTGATAGCCGAGCGCGCCAACCAACTGGGCGACGATTTCACGTTGAAAGGATTCATGAACGAGTTCGAGGCCGCGGGTGTCATTCCCGT
>CAYLZR010000006.1:25559-32063 GCA_964388145.1 uncultured Gemmatimonadaceae bacterium
ATGGTGAATCGCTCGCAGCAAACGGCCGGTTGTTTTACGCGCTTCTTCGCCCTCATAGGCGGCGGCGTAGCAATGGCGTTGTTTGGATGGGTCGGGTTGAAGTTGGTAACGTGGCCCGATGTTGCGAAACTCAGTTCGACCCATCCGCAGTCGACCGCATTCATCGACCGTTATCGTTCCCGGAGCGAAGCCGATTCCAGGCTTCGCTCAATCAGTTGGAGCTTCACCGATGCGATTTCCCCGTTTCTCGCGCGCGCGGTGGTGTCTGCGGAAGACACGGAGTTCTTCGACCACCCCGGATTCTCCACACACGAGATTCAAGCCGCGATCCGCGAAGCCATCGCGGAGGGAGAAGCGCCCCGAGGCGCATCCACCATCACGCAACAGCTCGCCAAGAATCTGTGGCTGTCGCCGTCACGGAGTCCCGTGCGTAAGATCGAGGAGGCGGTGCTCACGAGGCAGCTGGAGCATCACCTGACTAAGGAGCGTATCCTTTACCTCTATATGAGTGTGGTGGAGTTCGGCGTGGGAATTTACGGTGCCGAATCGGCGGCCGACCATTACTTCGACAAGCACGCGCGCGACCTCTCGCCGATGGAAGCGGCGCAACTCGCCGCATCGCTTCCCCGCCCGACGAGTTGGAACCCCGCTTCCACGTCCACGCGCTATCGGGCTCATGTAGACCGCGTGTGGGATCGGATGCGCAGCGCCACTTACCTAGACCGTTACATACCAGGATCGGCCATAACCCCCGAGGTGATTCGCCGACAGCAGTCACGCTGACGATGCGGGGATGCGTGAAAAGGAACCCGCGTATCATGTGGGACCTCAATCACGCGGTCTTGGTGCTCGCGCACAATTACAGATACAATCTGCGATCTGCAATCTGCATTCACCCGCTCCCCGCTCCCCGCTCCCTTCTCACGTCTCCCCATCAAGAAACCGCTCGATCCTATCCCACTGATCGTTCGTGTCGTCGTAACCCAGTTCCATGAGAGGAACGGTGTACGCCGGATCGAACAGCAAGTAACTGATGAAGTCGGAAGCGCCTTCGCTTTGCCCGCCGATCGATTCCACCAGCGAGCGGATGATGGTTGGCAATCGTCTGGTGTGGGGTCGAGCCAGCACACCGAGGTCGAGCGACGGTCGTAACACCAACAGTTTCACCGGTCGCAGATTCCCCGCTACGGCGGCGCCTGGAGGAACAGCTCTGAGAATGCTGTTGATGCGCTCGAGCCGTTCGGCGTCTTGATCCAACGAATCCAAGAAGATCGAGTGAAACAGCATACCCATTACCTGCGCTGCCGAGGGATACCAGGTCTCTTCGGAGCGCGGCTTTTCCTTCACTTGCCACGAAGCACGCATGCTGATCGCGATGATCCGATCCGCGCCCAGGTGCACGGCGGGTGCCAGTGGGGCGGCCTGGCGCACCGAGCCGTCTCCATAGAACCCTTCGCCGATGCGGACGGCGGGAAACAGAATCGGTATCGCGACAGAGGCCAGGACATGGTCCAAGTTGAGTTGCGACCGCACGCCGCGCCGCTGCGACCGCTCCCACATCGGTACGTCGGGAGCCCCTTGGACGAAGGTCACGGTCTCGCCGGACGTGTAGCACGTAGCGCTCAATGTGACCGCCCGCAGATGACCCGTCTCTACGTTCTTCGCAATCTGTTCGAACTTCACCCGCTGGCCCAGAAACGCTCGGAGCGGCTCCATATCGAAAACGCCCCGCACAACCGTGGGCTCTCTCTTGCGGTGGAAAGCCCGCTGACCGATCCAACGGAATCCGCCGCGCACCAAGCCGCCCACCCGCACCCGATATACGTCTTCGACGGTCAAACGGGACCATGCCCTCTTGAGAACGCGAACCGACGCGCCAAACGTGCCAGGATGTGCCGCGAGGGTGATCGTGTTGATCGCCCCGGCCGACACGCCGGCGTGAATCGGGATCTTCAGTTCCGGTCGGCGCTCCGACATGGCGCAGAGCACGCCTACCTGGTATGCGGCGCGGGCGCCGCCCCCGGATAGGACGAGTGCGATATCCGAATTGGTGTCGTTCGCGAATGCTGGCAACGGGGTTCTTCCTCCTTTGCGCACCAAATCTACCTTATCTTCGATGAAATGCCCTTCACCATTCCACCCAGCGAACTGCGCTTCCGTACCGCCCGATCCGGCGGACCAGGCGGCCAGCACGTGAACAAGACTTCCACCAAGGTCGAAGTGCTGTGGAATGTGGCCGGGAGTGAGAGCCTCTCCGAGGCCCAGCGCGAGCGGCTGCTGGCCAAGCTTTCAAATCGGATCGACGTTCGAGGGATGCTACGAGTCGCGTCCACCAACAGTCGCAGCCAGTTTCAAAATCGCGAAACCGCCGTCGACCGCATCAATGAAATCGTGCGAAAGGCGCTGCGGGTGCCCAAGCCCCGCAAGAAGACCCGAACGCCAAAACGGGCGGTGGAGAGCAGGTTGGCGGAGAAGAAGAAGCGGGCGGAGAAAAAAGAGCGCCGAAAGAACGTCGATAGTGAAGAATAGGTTTTAGGGGTTAGGGGTTAGGGGTTGGGTGTTAGGTCTTGAATGGCCGATACCTAACACCTAAAACCCAAAACCTAACACCTAGCTAAATTCCACCTCTGTCGTCACTTCAATCGCCCCCTTGATACTGCGCGCCACCGGACAACGATCCGCGTGGACTTTGTGCACGCGCGCGGCGGTTTCGCGTTTGTCCTCAGGCACCTTCAGCGTGTACTTCACGTGTACGCGCCGTAACACCAGCACTGCCCCGTCTTTTTCGATCTCCCCGATAACCTCGATCGTCAGGTCGTCGGGCCCAACCGTGATCTCGCGCGCTCCCAGCGCGCCGGCAAATGTGCCCGCAAGTCAGCCTCCGGTCGCCGCAACCACATAATCGATCGTCGTCGCGTGCGCCTCCGTCTGGCTCATGTCGATGCCGTAGTGTTCGGCTATAGCACCGTGTACACCGAATATGACCGGCTCACTCTCCGCCGGAAGCGTGGCCGCGCGGAGGGGACCGCCGAGTCGGCGAATCTGCACCTTGGACTCGTAAACGACGTCTGACATTTTGGGCTCCGAAAGTAGGTAGTGGACAGTGGGCAGTAGGCAGTAGTTTTCACGAAGTGGCGGGACACAAGAACCTACAACCTACAACCTACAACCTACAACCTACTCGAGATGTTGCTCTCCCTCCTTACGCTCGCCCAGATCTGGACCGCGGCTCCATCCCTGCCAGCCCCCACCACCAATAATGCCGTCGCCGTGTGGTCGGATGGCACGACCACGACGGTCTATTCCTTCTTAGGACTGGACTCCACCAAGATCTGGAGCGGGCCTACCAACCGCGCCTTTGCCTGGACCGTGGGCGAGCCCAGCTGGCGTGAGATGGAACCCGTGCCCGGTCCCGGAAGGTTGGCGGGCACCGCCCAAACCGTGGGCGGCCTGGTGTATGTCTTCGGCGGCTACACAGTGGCCGAGGATGGCAGCGAGCGTTCTGTTCCCAACGTCGACGTTTTTGACCCCGGCACCGGTCGTTGGAGCAACGCGGCGCCGATGCCGGTTCCGGTGGACGACGCCGTGTCGGGCGTGTGGCGCGACTCTCTTATCTATCTGGTGTCGGGATGGCACGACACAGACAACGTCTCGAACGTGCAGATCTACGATCCGGCGTCCGACACGTGGCAGCAAGCCACTCCCATTCCGGGCCGGCCCGTGTTTGGTCACACGGGGAGCCTCGCCGGCAACACGATCGTGTACGTGGATGGCGCGCGCCGGTCTGATGGACCTATGCGATACCGACTCGAGTTTTCTTCCTGGCGCGGCGAGATCGATCCGCGGAACCCCACCCAAATCAGCTGGCGCGCCATCACGAAGCATCCCGGACCCGCGCTATACAGAGCGGCCGCGGTGGCGGCGGGCAACGACGTGATCTTCGCCGGCGGCACCGGCAACGCGTACAACTACAACGGCATCGGTTACGACGGCGTACCCTCCCGGCCGTTGGATGCCGTGTTTGCGTTCGACGTAGCAAGCCGCGCTTGGCGTACGTTGCCCTCGCTGACGGTACCTTCAATGGATCACCGAGGAATCGCCATTGCCGACGGCCGGTTGGTGATCGTTGGGGGAATGGTAGGGGAGCAGGTGGTGACGAGGCAGGTGGTGGCGGCGAGGATCGAGGAGGTGTTGAGAAGGTGAGGTCGGACAACGATCTACACCTCCTTAATCCCTGCCACCAATTTCGCCACCGAGTCCTTCGCACTCCCGAAGAACATCGACGTGTTCTCGAGATAGAACAGCGGGTTGTCGACGCCGGCGAAGCCCGGGTTGAGACTGCGCTTCATCACGATCACATGCCGGGCCTTGTCGACGTCGAGAATCGGCATGCCGTACAACGGACTCGCGGGGTTGCTGCGGGCGTCGGGATTCACCACGTCGTTCGCGCCGATCACCAACGCCACATCGCATCGCTCGAACTCGGGGTTGATCGTATCCAGGTCTTTGAGCTGGTCGTACGGCACATTGGCCTCGGCCAGCAACACGTTCATGTGTCCCGGCATCCGGCCCGCCACCGGGTGGATGGCGTATTTCACGGTGCCGCCACGCCGTTCGATGAGATCGGCCATCTCACGCACCTCGTGCTGTGCTTGCGCGACCGCGAGCCCGTAACCCGGCACCACGATCACACTGCGCGCGTAGGCCAACATCGTGGCCGCGTCGTCCGCGGACACCTCGCGCACCGTGCGATCACCCGCGTCGCCGGCTGGCCCAATCGCCTGTGGAGTCGCGCCGAACGCGCCGAACAGCACATTGGCCAGCGACCGGTTCATCGCCTTGCACATGATTTTGGTGAGGATCAAGCCCGACGCGCCAACCAATGCTCCCGCGATGATCAACCCATGGTTGTTGATCACGAATCCGGTCATCGCCGCCGCGATACCCGAATAGGAGTTGAGCAACGAAATGATCACGGGCATGTCAGCGCCGCCGATCCCAATGACCGAAAGCACGCCCAAGAGCAACGCCACGCCGACCAACACATAAAACGCCGTCGTCTGTCCGGGTGAGACGATCAGCAAGACCATCAACGCCAGCGTGCCCAGGAACATGAGCGCGTTGAACGTCTTTTGGAGCGGATACGTCACCGCCCGACCGGTCACCAGCTCCTGCAGCTTGCCGAACGCGATGAGACTGCCGGAGAACGTGACCGCGCCGATCAGAACGCCCAGTTGAATGGAGATGGCGGTGTTGAGCGGTATTGCCTGCCCGGTCGACGTCAGACGCAAGAACTCCGCCGATGCCACCAGCGCGGACGCCCCGCCCCCGAACCCGTTCAGCAGCGCCACCATCTGCGGCATTTGCGTCATCTTCACCGTCTTGGCAGCGATGGCGCCCACGAGCGACCCGACAATCATCGCGATGATGATGCCGGTGAACGACAAGATCTGGCCGAAGATCAGCGTCGCCACGATGGCGATGAGCATGCCGAACGACGCCATGGCGTTGCCGCCTCGGGCGGTGGCCGGAGAACTCAGACGCTTGAGGCCGAGGATGAAGAGGACGGCCGCAGCGAGATAGAGCAGCTTGACGAGAGGAGACATTACTCTTGCTTCTCCGGCTTCCGTTTGAACATCCCCAGCATTCGGTCGGTGACCAAGAATCCGCCGACCACGTTGATCATCGCAAAGACAATCGCGATGAACCCGAGAATGGTCGGCAGGTTAGTACCACCGCGGCCAGATACCAGAATCGCGCCGATGATGGCAATGCCCGAAATGGCATTCGCCCCCGACATCAGCGGCGTATGTAAGGTGGGAGGGACCTTGGTGATCACCTCGAATCCCACGAACATCGCCAACACGAATACGACGATAAGAACGACCAACGTTTCGGTCATGACCGGCTCTCCCCCTCAACAACGCTCCGCGTCGCGTCGTGCTTGATCGCTCCCTCGTGCGTGATGCACGTGGCCGAGATTATTTCGTCTTCAAAATCTATTTTTAAATTCCCGTCCTCGAGCATCGGATCGAGGAAGGTTGTGATGTTCTTGGAGTACATCTGGCTCGCGTGGGTGGGCATGCTGGACGCGAGATTCACTGGACCGAGAATGGTAACGCCGCCGACGACCACGTCCTCGCCCGCCTTGGTGAAGGCGCAGTTCCCACCGGCCTCCGCGGCGAGGTCGACGATGACCGACCCCGGCTTCATCGCACGGACGGTCTCCTCGGTAATCAAGAGCGGCGCCGGCTTGCCGGGGATGAGCGCCGTCGTGATCACGACATCGTTATCGATGGCGGCTTTGTGGATCAATTCACGGTTGCGCCGATTCTGCTCTTCGGACAACTGCTTGGCATATCCACCCTCGGTCTCGGCGTCCTCGATCTTGTCGCTCTCGAGGAACCGCGCCCCCAAACTCTCCACCTGCTCCTTCACGGCGGGACGTACGTCGAAGGCCTGGACGACCGCGCCCAACCGCCTGGCGGTGGCGATGGCTTGGAG
>CAYLZR010000006.1:32163-36950 GCA_964388145.1 uncultured Gemmatimonadaceae bacterium
CGTCGAAGGCCTGGACGACCGCGCCCAACCGCCTGGCGGTGGCGATGGCTTGGAGGCCCGCCACGCCCGCGCCCAACACCAACACCTTGCTCGGTGCGATCGTGCCCGCGGCCGTGACCAACATCGGGAAGAACTTCCCAACCGCGGCCCCCGCCATCAGAACCGCTTTGTATCCAGTGACGGTGGACATCGAAGAGAGTACGTCCATAGACTGTGCGCGGCTGATTCGGGGCAGTTGGTCGAGGCTGAACGAGGTCACCTTTCGGCCGACCATCTTTTTCACCCCATCGGGGTCGGCAAGGGGAAAGAGGAACCCTATCAACACCGCTCCCTCCCGCATCAGCTCCGCCTCGTGGCGGCCCCCGACCTCCCGTGGCATATGGATCTTGAGCACCAGATCCGCCCCACCCCATAGTGCCGCGGAGTCACCCACCACCTCGGCGCCTGCCTTCGTATACAGGTCGTCGGGATACCCCGCCGCCACCCCCGCCCGCTGTTCCACCCGCACGGTGATGCCTTTGCCCACGAGCCGTTTCGCCATGTCCGGCACGAGCGCTACGCGCTGCTCGCCGTCCAACGTCTCTCTCGGAATGGCAATAATCACTCGAACTGATTCTCCTGGTTTGAGAGGTCGAATTGGCACCTGCAAATCGGGCCGCGGCTAGCGCAAGACAGCAAATGTAGCTAGCGCAAAACAGCAAATGAGGTTAGCTATACCGCGCGCGACCGCACGCAATCTGACGTGGGCTCGGCAACTTCTCAAGCGGCAATCGCGATTGGCCGTAGGGCTGAGTTAGCGCATGCTCCTCCATCCGATTGGAGCCTGGTTGAAGGTCTGGCACTTCCTGAGTAAACCGCGCGGAGACCGCCGCTGGGATTTGTTTCTGAGGGCCACCGGCTTGGCGGCCCTCTTGCTCATCCCGATTCCCTTGCTGTTTCCCAGTACGGTGCCGCTGGTCTGGCTGGCTATCGTCGGCATACCCGCAAACGGCCCCCTGAGCCCGATCCTTCCGACGGCATTCGATCCCCTCATCATCGAGGTGGGCAAGTATGCTCCGACGTTGACGGTGACTATCGTAGCGACCGCGATCTACATGTACACGGAGTTCGTGAACTGGTACATCTACTCGTGGGTGCTCAACTGGGATCGGTTCGAAACATTCCGCGGCAACCGCATGGTGCGCTGGGGCGTCGACAGGTTCGCGGCGGCACCGGCCACGACCACGATCGTTTTCGCCGCCACACCAGTCCCCTTTTGGGTCGTCCGTGGGCTGGCGATTCTGCACCACTACCCGCTCCGCCGGTTCATGGTGGCCACCGCCATCGGCCGTTTCCCGCGGTTCTTCGTCTACGCGTGGCTAGGATCGGCGTTGTCGATCCCGACGTACATCCTCGTCGCCATCATCATCCTGGGCGCGATGGTTGCCATCGGTGTCCGCGTGGCACGGGGCGAACCCATCTTGGGGGATTTCGTGATCGACGGCGCGCAGAAGAAAAAAGCCGGTGCGCTCTCAGCGATTCCCGGCGACGCGCCGGTTCCGGTTCCGGAAGACTAGATCAGCGGGCGTTCAGTTCCATGGCAACATTTGTTTCAGCGTGTCGACGTGGGCCGCAATCATCTGGCCAGGGGTCTTTTCAGCGTGGGCCCGAGTGCTGATGTAGCACGCACCACATTCGTTTCGGCATGTAAACTCCCGCAGCATCGACGGCTGGTCGTCAAAATAGGCCATGACCATCGCGCACGGGGTCATTCGCCCATCGGGGTTCACGACGAGGAAGCGCTCACCTGCTCGACACCCTGGAGTGTAACCCGAGCAGAGAAAGTCGTAGAATTTCCAAAGCGCGTCTTCACTGGTGTACACCCCGCTGCCGCGCTTCTTGAGATCGATGACCTCGTCGATGGCGTTCTTGAGGCCCTCTTTGCTTCCGTTTTGCTGCGGCATACCACCCGCCTCGTCCACTCTCAGGATCGAATACGCCGAAAAATTCAGCATCACACCCCAGCGGTCGGCGAGGCGAACGATGTCGGGAAGACTCTCATAGTTCCACGACGTGATGCAACAGTTCAGCGACACGTCGCTCTCGTCGCCCATCTTCACGCATTCGGGAACGACCCTCTCCATTCGGTCGAACAGACCAGGAATGCGGCGAAACTCATCATGTCGTTTGTCGGGGAAATCGATGGAGAGGGAAAGTTGGTGCATGCCTGCGTTCTTCAAACGCTGAAACCGATCGGGCGTGAGTTGCGACGCGTTGCTCACGACCACCAGCCAAGGCAATTTCCCTGGGTTTGCCAACGCGCGAATGATGTCATCCAAATCCCCGCGGGCCAGCGGCTCACCTCCCGACACGTTGACGACCGGTGAGCGCATTGTGCGCCATATGCGGGCGTATCCTTCCGGATCGAGCCGCGTCTCTTTTATCGGGCCACCCCAATTGCAGTGCCAGCAGTTCGCCGTGCAAGCGTGAGTCACCTCGAACGACACGGTGAGTGGCTTCTTGTGGTATGCGTTCCACGCACCCTGCACCAGCATGCGCATTAACATGGTCTTCGGGACGTTCATTCAACCTCCCGTATTGGCGGACGGCGCTGATAACGGCTTTTTGGGTCAACCCCGAAGGCTGGTTGATGCGCCTGGTTGGTTGCGGAAAGCAAGAACCGGTGTGAAACTAGAGGCCGAGAGAGGCCAAAGCAAGGAGATCGCCCGTCATGAGCCGTTTCTGCCCAGAGTGCGACGCCGCCCTACCCCCCCTGGCGGTACGCTGTCAGTGCGGATATGCACTGCCGGAGTCGCGAGATTTGCGATCCGACCCCGAGGAACCGAGCTGCGGAGTGTGCGGCACGGTGATCGGACTGATGGACGAGCGCTGCCCGTCGTGTGGGGCGGTGGGCTACCCCGCGCTGCGGCCCCGGCAAGGAAGGAAATGCCAGCGGGCGGGAGAGGACGGGGCCCTAATAAAGAAGTTGGACTGATTCCTACGGGATGGCCCCGAATGCAGATTGCAGATTAGTGAATACAGATGCTAGATCTGATCGGCGAAACGACAGATCTGCAATCTAGAATCTCGCATCTCGAATCTGAAATCGGACGGCCGAAGGCCGCTATCCCCCCCTCGTATGCATTTCTCGATGGGGATCCGACCGTAGCCCCTCGATTTGGTACAGCACGCCGCGGTCACGCATCGTCGCTCGTTCCTCAGCTCCACGATCGTTCCGTGATCGCCACGCACTTGCAATCACCACGGCGATCTCGTCGTCCGACGCGTCCGAGCGCACGAGTTCTCGTAGGTCCACTCCGTCGTCCGCGTACAAGCACATGAAAAACATCCCGTCGGCAGTGAGCCGGCTGCGATCGCACGAACGACAAAACGGACCGGTGGTCGACGCTACGATACCGAACACACGTCCGTCGGGAAGGGCAAACCGCTGGGCCGGAGCACTCGGATCGTCATCGTTGGAAAGTGGTGCAATGTCGCCGTAGTGCGCTGACAGGGTGTCCAGTATTTCCACACGCGACACGACTTGGTCCATCGACCAATCTGTCGCGCCACCAACGTCCATGTACTCGATGTACCGCAGCTCGGCGCCGCGCTCGCCCGCGAATTCCAGCAGGTCGACCAACTCATCATCGTTGAACCCGCGAATCACCACCGAGTTGATTTTTATCCGCTCCAACCCCACGTCGCGAGCCACGGCGATGGACTCTTCCACCGCCGCAAACTTCTCGGCACGATTGAAGATGCGATAACGGTCCGGGCGAACGGTATCGAGACTCACCGTGACGCGATCGAGTCCCGCGCTCTTCAAGCCCTCCGCCTGTCGCGCGAGCAACACGCCGTTGGTCGTCATCGCGAGGTCCCTGATCGCCTCGTTCGCCGTGAGCAACTCGACCAGGTGAGAAAGATTGTGACGCAGCAGCGGCTCTCCGCCGGTCAGTCGCACCTTGGTGACGCCAAGCGTTGAAAAAATCCGCACGAGGCGATCGATCTCTTCAAAACTCAGTATCGACGACCGCGGGAGCCACACGTACTCCTCCTCGGGCATGCAGTACCGGCATCGCAGGTTACAGCGGTCGGTGACCGATACCCGGAGGTTCTTCAGCGGGCGTCCCAGCGTATCGCGGACAGTTTCAGCGAGTGGCATGGATCAAAGTTACCGTGTTTCGCCGGTTTTGGCCTCGGGCCCCGCACGACCACGCACCCGTGCCCACAACACAAAGAGAAAGCCCACCGATGCCGCGAGGAGACCCAGGGAATTGGGTGTCAACACGCCAATTCCCGCTCCATCGGTCGCCAGGTGCACGGACACCATCGTGGCAATACCTGCCAGGATCGACGCGAACACTTCGGGCGCACCGCCGCGTCCCGTGTACAGTCCCGCAATCACCGGCACGAAGAAGCTGAGACCCACGAGGGAGTAAAAGAATTTTAGTGGCGTCACCACCGACGGCGACACGATGGCCATCCCCACGGCTACCACCCCACCGAGCACCGCCGCCAACCGCGCCACGAGCAACACGCGCCGATCCGACGCGTCGGGGTTGATGAACCGCCGATAGAGATCTTGAGACATCGACGTCGCCAACATGAACAGGATGGCATCCGCTGAGCTGATGTCCGCCACAAACAACGCGCCGAGGCCGATCGCTCCAACGATCAGCGGAAGGTCGGACCGCAACAGCATCGGCAATGCTTGGTCGGGATCGGTCAAACCCGGATGCTGCAGGCGCGCAATCATGCCTAACACCGCGGGAGCGAACGCAAAGATCAACAACGCGGCGGCACAA
>CAYLZR010000007.1:0-21336 GCA_964388145.1 uncultured Gemmatimonadaceae bacterium
GCCACCAGTCCTTATACTTGGCCAGCGGCGGGTCCAAGAGCACCGGCCCGTACACGGTGTGATGCTTTCCAAACGCTGGCCCAGTCAAAGCCGAACAGCCGACTACCAGCAGAACCACGGATAGGCTGGCCACGCGGTCCAATTCAGCCCTTCTCACACACCGCGCATGCGAGAACAGTGCACTCCGCCGAGCTCGCTCTAGCAACTGCAGCAAGAACGGCGGCAACACCGCCGCGACCGCGGCTAACGCCATGAACCGACAAGGGTTAATTGTGATTGCCGACCCTCAGCTCTGCTCTGACACAACCAGTACTGGTTGTATTCGAGGTAAGGACTCACACCAATCACGGCGTCTCCGAACCCATCTCGCAATTCCTCCTCGCTCGCACCCCATTGCAATCCAAATGGAAGCAGAGTGTCAGAGGTATCAGCTTGCATCTGGGCTACGAGGCGTCCGCTCCCATGGACCAATGGCGTCGAGAGCATCAGGAAGGCCAGTGTCCGATGGCAAAGGTCCGCATGAGTCGTTCCTCCTGTCCCCAACAGAGTTGGATCCGTCGTTGGATACAGGATGTGTGGCATACGGTCACGTCGATATGATGCAGGTCACCAACACGCGAGCCCTGCCGCTGTGGAACACACGGTGAGGAACATTTTGGGGTTGGGTGGAGAAGGACGACTAGGGAGTAGGGTGTCGGAAACGTGATCGAGGTTTGAGGTTCCAGGTTTCAGAGCCAGGTTTGATAAGACTGGGCCCGAATAGCTGGCACTGAAGCTGACACCCCTTGACACCCCCCGTGTGCCTAGCTGCACCACGGGACGCGCCCGCGTGCACGCTCTGGTTCCAGTGCGAGGAACGGTAGTGAAGCACCGGAAAGCCTGGCAGTCAGGGGCTCAGGATCGGGCGAGGCCCCCCCATCGAGTAGGACCCACCGGGGGCCGATGTATTAGCTGGAGGTACTGCGCTCGGCGGAGCCCGTGGGTCTTTCATCGCAACGGGAAACAGATTCGGCGGATGGACATCGCACGCCAGCAAGCGTGTCGCCGCGCTGGTGCCCTTGGCAAGGACGGACGACCGAAGGTGCTGCACGACTTGCGCCGCACCGCCATACGCCGACTGACGCGAGCGGGCGTGCCCCGGCACATTACCATGCGTATCGTGGGCCTGAAAACGGAAAGCGTCTTTCGACGATACAGCATTACCGAGACGGACGATCTGCGCGATGGATTTACCAAGGTTCTTGAGTTCCAGCAGCGTGCATCCGTCGCGATCAATGCATAGCACGAGGACGAATACTGTGGCCGAAAATCCCCGGACCGATTCTACAGCCACAAAACAGCCACAAAACAGCCCTAATCGGTGGGCGTTCCTATGCAAAACCCCCGTTTTCCGGGGGTCTTACAATGGAGGCGCGGGGAATCGAACCCCGGTCCGAACCTCGATCCGAAGCCGCTCTACGTGCGTAGGTCGCGCTTAAGGTCTCCGGCGGACGGCGCACGACCGGCCAAGCCACCGAACAATCTCCCTAAAGCTTAAGCCACACGCGGAAGCAACGTGCGACAGCAGCCCGACTTTGCGATACTCACGCGCCGCCTCAGGCGGGCTGCCACGTGAGCAGGTGCGTTAAGCCCTAAAGCTTAAGCAGCCAATGCCAGATCGTTATTGGCAATTGAGTGTTTCCCGGCGGGTTTAACCAGGACACCGAGAACCTGGGCACGCCACGACAACATCACGCGACCCGTCGAAGCCAGTCGCCCCCGTGAACTCCCTAAACCATTGTATAGAATAAATTTAGCCAGCCGATCAGTGTAGTCAACCGCCTCGCTTTTCCTCGCCCTGGGTCCCTTCTACCCAGTTGCCACCCCCCGTTTTTGCGCGATGCAGGGCGGCGTCCGCCGCCGGAATGAGATTCGCTATTTCCCGGCTGGTCTCCGGCCTCGAGGCCACCCCGATCGAACACGTCATGGAGACCTCCGTCCGGGCCCACTCCCAAGTGGTGTCAACGACCCTCCGGCGGATCCGCTCCGCTACCACCTGCGCGCCGTCGGCGGTGGTCTCGGGGGGAAGCCACACCACAAATTCTTCCGCACCGACGCGAGCCGCGACGTCATCGGGGCGAACGGCCGCTCTGAGGATCTGCGACAGCTGCTTGAGCATCGCATCAGCGGCGGCGTGGCCGTGTTTCTCGTTGATGTCCTTCATGCGATCGAGGCACACACGCAGTACCGCACAGGGGCCCTCCGGGGCGTTCGCCATCGCCCCATCGAGAGAGGACCGATTCGGCAGTCCCGTCAGGCCATCTCTGGTTGCCCGATCCTCGGCCGCTTTGACGGCAGTGGCGGCCGCAAAACGGGGGCCGGCATCAACGGCAAGCCACATGATACGCTCGCCCATCGCCGCATCGAGTTCGTCGTACGGTCCGAAGATGATGAGCGCCCCGACGCCCTCCCGCCCATCGCGAA
Organism: uncultured Gemmatimonadaceae bacterium; assembly: GCA_964388145.1. Taxonomy (GTDB): domain Bacteria; phylum Gemmatimonadota; class Gemmatimonadetes; order Gemmatimonadales; family GWC2-71-9; genus B3T1B10. Next base: position 2,464 of record CAYLZR010000007.1, read on the forward strand.
GCGGGTACGCGGTCCCCTGCTGGGCTGTCAGACGCCTGTTGGTCGGTACTTTTCCAAACAGGTCGTCGCTCGTGCCCGCAGCGATCGCTCCGTCTCCCATACAGGCGCGACCCACCGCAGATTCGGGAGTCACCCCGACACCAACGAGCCGTCGGTCCGCATTGCTCGATACGGCGATTATCGCAGCGGCTTGCGACTCTGAATCACGCGCCACGACGGCTGTGGGCCTTCCGGAGATGACGCGCGCCCGATCGCACAACCCCGACGCAATGGCCGGGAGGGTGTCGAGTCCCAGCGGAAGGTCCAGCGGCATCTCGCGCGGCGCCGGCCTGCCGATCAACTCGAGGGCGTGATCTACCTGAAACTCACCCAGGACACGCCGCAGCTCCGCCGTGATCTCGGCGACGCGAGCCGCCGGGGGATCGGCTTCCTGAAGCAGAACAGCCGCTCCCAGCTTGCGATCGCCCACCGCAACCACCGTTATCTCGTCGCGCGTCACGTGCTCCCGCCCGTCGCCCATCGCCAATTTCGCCAGCCCCATCATTTGCTCCAATACCTGGGGCTCGGTCGATTCGGTGCCACTGCTAACGACGGGTTCGGTCGAACGCCCTACGAGACACGCCGCTCGAGCGCCGTACGCGCGCCGGAGCAAGTCGATGATATGTTGTACCGACGAGGCTGCTGCTTTGGGGGAGCGTGGTTTACTGAAGCGACGACGCTGCCAAGGTCTTCCGGAAAGCCCGACCCCAACCACGACGCCCACGAGGAGTCCCACGATGAGGGCGATCCAAGGGTTCATGTCATTAGGTCTTCAGACCACTGCCCTTTCCGGATCGAGGTAACCCCGCAGAATTCCATCAATCTCGGCCATCGAGTCGATTTGGTGGAGTCGACCGCGCAACTCGGCGCTGCCCGGCAGGCCCCGGGTATACCAGCCGAGATGCTTGCGAAACTCGAGGGCGGCTCGTCTGCTATCGCCCTGCGTTTCCACGACCAACTTTGCGTGGTGCAGCGCCACCGCGAATCGTTCAGACGCCTCCGGGGTGGGTCTCGGCACACAACCGGAGAGCAAGTCTCTCGTCTGCTGAAAGATCCAGGGATTACCGAACGAACCGCGCGCGATCATGATGCCGGCACACCCGGTCTCGTCATGCATTCGAGCGGCGTCCTCCGCCGTCTTGATATCCCCGTTGCCGACCACCGGGATATCGAGCGCGTCCACAACCGCCTTGATCTCCTCCCACCTCGCGTCGCCACGATACATCTGTGCTCTTGTGCGAGGATGTAACGTGAGTACGCCGACCCCAGCGTCTTGGCAAGCCGATCCGATTCGAACCGGATCGCGGAGGCCATCGTCCCATCCACTTCGGATCTTTGCGGTCACGGGTAGTGCGGTGGCGTTGCGGACCGCTTGCACGATCTCCGTCACGAGTCCGAGATCCTTCAAGCACCCAGACCCACCGTTTCGGCGCACGACTTTTTTCACCGGGCACCCGAAGTTGATATCGATGAAATCGGGCTCGTAGTGCCTCGTCACCAGATCGGCCGCCTCGGCCATGCTCTCGGGTTCCGCCCCGTACAACTGGATTCCGATGGGCCGCTCCTTGGGGGTAAAGAACGCGCCGTCATGGACGTTCTTGATGCCTCGACGCAGGCCCTCACTCGAGAGGAATTCCGATACCACCACATCAGCACCGAACGACCGGCACAGTCGCCGGAACGGTGGCTCCGAAACGCCGGCCATCGGCGCGAGGAACAGCGGAACGTCGTGTCCAACGGGGTACGGGAATATCATGCTGCCGAAGTTAATGTCCGCTTGGAAACGCAGCAACTCTCGGTGTTTGACAGGTTTAGGGAGTTCTCGTACGTTTCGGCCCGGCTCTGCCGCGTGCCCACGTTCACACCAAAGACCCCTATCGATCACGGGAATGCCTGATGCGATTACGAGAGTTCTTCTCTGCCGATGCCATAAAACTGGAACTCGAGGGAACCACCAAGGAGGAGTTGCTCAAGGAGTTGATCTTGCTGCTTTCTTTGGACGAGAAATCCGAGGGGATGCTGTTCAAGATGCTCAAACGGCGCGAGAATCTCGGCTCTACCGGCATCGGGCGCGGCATCGCGATTCCTCACTGCCGCTCGCTCGTGGTGTCACGACTGCGCGTCGTGTTCGGACGCAAACCCGGCGGGGTAGATTTCAAAGCCATCGATGACAAGCCGGTCCACCACTTCTTTTTGATCGTGGCCCCGCCGATGGAAGTGTCAAACCAGTATCTGCCGGTCTTGGGAAAGATTGCCCAGTTCGCGAAGGAACCCGATGTGCCGGACCGCCTGGGGCAATTGGGATCGCCTGAAGATTTTCTCCGATTGCTGGAGCAGCAGGAGTTCTAGTCAATAAGCCTTTGCCCAAACCGCCTCGGCAGTAGCCGCCTTTCCACACACCACACACTTCGTCGGTGGTTGTGCAGAACGGAAATCGGGATCGGGCAGTACACGGATGGTGGCCTTCGTCTCGTCCTTCACCCGCTGCTCGCACGCAGCGCCTCCGCAGAACCCGCCGTAGGCGAAACCCCCGGCGCCGGCCATCATCTCGACGAGCTGGTCCATCGTGACGTCGCGCACCGTGTTCTTCTCCACTCGCTGGCGCGCGGCGTCCAGAAGACCGCGCTGCATCGTGCCAAGCGTTTCATCAACGAACTCGGCGATTTCATCCATCCGGACCGGCACCTTCCCGCCAGTCCGCCTGGCCAACACTGCCTGTCCCTCGGAGACGTCTCTTGGACCGATCTCTAGCCGCACGGGTACGCCACGTAGCTCCCAAGCGTAATACTTGGCACCTGGCTTCATTCCCTCGCGATCGTCCACCTCCACCCGAAAACCGCACTCGCGAAGAACCTCACGAACGCGATCCGAAACTTGAAGGACCGCGGTCTTGTCCGCCTCACTCTTCCAGATCGGTACGATGACGACTTGCGTCGGCGCGAGACGTGGTGGCAGCACCAAACCCTTGTCGTCACCGTGCGTCATCACGAGTCCGCCGATGAGCCGGGTGGACGCTCCCCAAGACGTATTCCATACGTACGCCATTTCCCCGGCCGCCGTCTGGTACTGCACGTTGAACGCCTTGGCAAAATTTTGTCCCAAGTTGTGCGATGTTCCCGCCTGAAGCGCCTTGTTATCCTGCATCAGGCTCTCGCACCCATATGTACGCAACGCGCCGGCAAATCTCTCCGACTCCGTCTTCAACCCCGTCACGACCGGCATGGCCATCCACTCTTCCATGAACCTTCGGTACAGAGCGAGGATGCTGCGCGTCTCGGTTTCCGCTTCGTCTTCGGACACGTGCGCCGTATGGCCTTCTTGCCACAGAAACTCGGTGGTCCGCAGGAAGAGACGCGTCCGCTTCTCCCAGCGTATCACGTTGGCCCATTGATTGATCAGCAACGGAAGATCTCGATAGCTCTGGATCCACTTGCTGAACATGTCGTAAACAATGGTCTCAGACGTTGGGCGGAGTACGAGCGGTTCCTCGAGTTCCTTGCCACCCGCGTGCGTTACGACCGCCAGTTCCGGCGCAAAGCCTTCCACGTGCTCGGCTTCCTTAGCCAGAAAACTCTGTGGAATGAGCAAGGGGAAATAAGCGTTTTGGTGCCCTGTCGCCTTGAACATGTCATCCAACGCCCGTTGCATCAGTTCCCAGATACCATACCCGCGCGGCCGAATCACCATGCACCCACGCACCGGGGCGTAGTCGGCAAGCTCCGCACGGAGGACCACGTCGTTGTACCAGGCGCTAAAGTCTTCGCTGCGTGGAGTCAGGCGCTGTTGTTCGCTCATCGGTCACCTATGTCCGGATTGCGGCGCTGCTCAGAATGCTGTCCAATTGTAATCGGACACCAACCTGTCGAACGAGATTCGTTCTTCGTTTCCTGTTTCGAGATTGCGGAGCACCGCTTCCCCCGCCTCGCGTTCATCTGGTCCAATGATGATGGCCGTGGTCGATCGGCGTGCAGCCGCGATCTTCAGCTGCTTCGCCACTGCTTGGGCCTTCAGTGCGTACTCTACCCGTACGCCGCGGTCGCGAAGTGCGTGCCCGATCCGAAGGATCTCGGGCACGTCCGACGTCGTCACGCCAACCAGGAAGGCATCCAGTCGTTGCGGCGGCGATGGGGCCAAAGCGCGATCGCGCAGGAGTTCGGTAATGACCACGTCGCCCATTCCAAAGCCGGTCGCCGGGAGATCCACACCGCCCAGCGCCGCCAACAGACCGTCGTACCGACCACCTCCACAAATAGCCCGCAACGAACGCCCAGCGTCGAACAGTTCGTAGACAATACCGGTGTAGTAGGCCAGGCCACGGACGATCGAGAGGTCAACGTCGAGAAAGTCGCCAAGCCCCATGCTTGCAATCGCACTGTGGCAGGCGGCCAGGTTCTCTCCCACCTCGTCGCCCCCTCGGACCTCGCTCAAGGCCGCAAGCGTGTTTTCCAGGCCCCGCAATGCACCGATTTCGAATACGCGATCTACCGCAGCTTGGTTCATGCCAGCCGCCGTGAGTCGGTCGGCCGATTTGCCTCGATCTTCCCGCTCGATCTTGTCGATCGCCGTATATGCCGCCCCCAGCAAACCCTCGTCAACTCCAGCCGCGAGCAGTAACGCCCGAATGACCTGACGATCGGACACCCGGACCCGCACCGCGTCGTGACCGAGACCAAGCTCGCGCATGATATCAATCGCCGCGGCAATCACCTCGGCGTCCGCCAACGGTCCGGGCTCCCCGATCACGTCCATGTTGAGCTGGAAATGCTCTCGCAGACGCCCCCGCTGCTGGCGCTCGTACCTGAACAAATGGGGAATCGAGAACCATCGGATCGGTTTCTTGAAGTCGGAGGCTTTCGCAGCCACCATCCGGGCCAACGATGGGGTCATCTCCGGCCGCAACGCCACCGCCCGCCCGCCCTTGTCCTCGAAGTGATAGATCTGGTCGACGATCTCCTCACCGCTCTTTGCCGTGTACAGTTCGAGAGGTTCGAGCGGGGGACCGTCGTACTCTTCGAAACCGTATCGGGCCGACACGGTGCGCCAGGCGGCAAAGATATGATGGAGGAGCGCGGTGTCGGCGGGGTAGAAATCCCTAAAGCCGGGCAGCCCTTTTGATGGCATCAAACAATCTAGCCGAACGGTCGGAATCCGGGCAACCGCGACATGGCGTCGCCAACCGTGTAGAACGACCCGCTCACCAGCACGGTTTCGGCACCGTCTTGTGCCTCCTCCAGGCAGCGATCGAAGTCCCGTTGCACCCGGATCTCCGAACCGGTGACGCCGAACGCCTTGCCTAGCTCGGGCCGGCGGGTTTTGGGAGCGGAGGGCGGCGATGTCAGCCAAATTCGATCGGCGAGGTCGGACAGCTCACGCACCATGCCCCGTGTGTCCTTGTCCTTGAGAATGCCGAGCACGGCATGCAGCGGGGTGGGTGGCGGCCGCTTCCGGAGGGCGTCGGCCAGCGCTTTCATTCCCTCCAGGTTGTGCGCCACATCGAGAATCCAGTGACCTCGCCGCTCGAGACGTCCCGGCAGCCAGGCTTTGGCAAACCCTGTGGTCAGTGCCTCGTGATTCGGACGCCAACGAACCGGTAGCTCGGCGAGAAAGCCTTCGGCGACGGCCGCGTTCCTGCGCTGGTGGGCGCCCTCCAAGCGAAGTGGTCCGTCGTAAAACGCGGTCGGTGGAATCTCGACTACTCGTGCCCCTACATCTTTTGCTTCTCGACGCAACACGTCGGCAAACTCGGCCCTCGGCTCGCCGATGACAAAGGGGATGTCGGGTTTTGCGATGCCCGCCTTCTCGACGGTGATCTCTCGAAGCGTGTTTCCCAAGTACTCGGTGTGATCCAGCCCAACGTTTACCACACCCGCTACGATCGGGGTTAAGACGTTTGTACTATCCAACCGGCCACCAAGCCCGACCTCGACCACAGCCACGTCCACCCCCCGGGCGGCAAAATCCGCCAACGCGATTGCGGTGGTGGCCTCAAAGAAACTCGCGTCCGACGCCTCGATGGTCGGGCGCAGTCGCGTCGTCCAAGCGGCGAACGCCTCTTCGCTCATCGGACGACCGTCTACCACCATCCGTTCGCGTACGTCAACCAGGTGAGGCGACGTATACAAACCGACTCGAACCCCGGCCTCCCGCAGTGCCTGATACACCATCGTTGCAACCGAACCTTTGCCATTGGTTCCACCGACATGAATGGCTGGAAACTGCTCGTGCGGATTACCTAGATCTTCCAACAACCGGCGGGTCGGCCCAAGCGACCACTTACGCCCTGAGCCTCCCAACTTCGGAAACAGGTATGCACATGCTTCGTGGTAAGAAAGCGCGGTCGTGATCAGCGGCCCTGCATCATCTTGAGAAGCTTTGCGATCGTCGAACGGACCTGACCGCGTGGCACAACGAGATCGACCATCCCTTTGTCCAACAGGAATTCCGCCGTCTGAAATCCCTCCGGGAGGTCTTGACCGATCGTTTGCTTGATCACGCGCGGCCCCGCAAACCCGATCACAGCGTTGGGCTCCGCCAGGTTGATGTCTCCCTGCATGGCGAACGATGCCGAAACGCCACCCGTGGTCGGATCACTCAGAATCGATATGTATGGCACGCGTTCTCTCTTGAGTCCCGCGATCATCGCGGAGGTCTTCGCGAGTTGCATCAGACTCAGCACACCCTCCTGCATGCGTGCTCCGCCTGACCGCGACACGATCACGAGCGGCACGCGCTCATCAATCGAACGCCGTGTCAATCTGGCAATTTTTTCTCCCACCACCGATCCCATCGAGCCGCCCATGAACGCGAATTCCATCACGCCGACGTTCAATTTCTCGCCCTCGAGCGTTCCGTACCCGGTTATCACTGCCTCGTGCACGCCGGCCTTGCGCTGCGCACGAACGAGTCTGTCGGCGTACCCTTCGAAGTTCAGAGGATTCGACGACTGCAGTTCGGTGTACAGCTCCGAAAACGACCCATCGTCCGTCAACAGATCGATGTAACTCTGCGCGCTTATACGACGGTGAAAACCGCATTCCGGGCATACCTCGAACGCCCGCTCGAATTTATCGCGAATATCGACGTGTCCACACTCCGGACACTTCTCCCATGCGTCGGGTGGAATGTCCAACCGTTCGCGTGAGGGTCGTCTGGGTTTTCGGTCTTTGCGAAACCATGCCATAGGGTCGCCGCGGGGAACAGGATTACGGTTGGGCCAGGGAATCTGATTGGCGGCCGCCTGAGATGCTACCCCTAGATGTACCCCCCGAGTCTCGAATCCCAGGCGACACGCAGTGTGAGACCAATGCTCAAGAGACACACGATCATGAACGACCCTCCGTAGGAGTAGAACGGGAGAGGGATACCCGTCACCGGAAGTAGCTTCACCGTCATTCCGACGTTCTCGACGACGTGCGTCAACGCCAGTCCGGCCACACCGGCAACCATCACACATGAGAACGTGTCGACAGCGTCGCGTGCAATGCGGATCAAGAGGATAAAGAATAAAGCGAAGAGCGACAGGGATATCACGACCCCGAAAAAGCCGAACTCTTCGGCGAGGACCGGATAGATGAAATCCGTATGTTGAGCGGGGAGGAATGCCAGGCGTTTCTGCGTGCCTTCCGTGAATCCCTTACCAAAGATTCCCCCGGAGCCGATCGCAACTCTCGATTGGATGATGTTCCAACCGGTGGCGCGCGGATCGATCTCGGGATTGAGGAATGAGAGGATACGATTCTGCTGGTATAGGGCCAACCCCATCCACAATCGCAGGGCGACTACGCCCATGAGCACGTTCATTCCCCATACCACTAGGGCCTCGAGCACGTACGGGCGCATCCACAGCAACAGCACGGTGATTGCCACGATCCACGCGCCCCACAGCCCGGTCGAAAACGCAAAAACCAAACTGATCACCGGCGAGGCCACCAACAGGAGAAGCCACGGTGACACCCCGACCCAAAGCAGCATCGCAAAAAAGATGCCGGGAAAAACCAGCGCGCTTCCCAAGTCGTGCTGCAAGGCTACAAGCAAAAGGGGGATGCCAACGATGGCTCCCGACGGAATCAACTCGAACGCCGAACGCGGCGGTTCCCGGTGACCCGCCAAGTGCCGTGCAAGCATCAGTATCGTCGCGAGCTTTGCCAGCTCGGCTGGTTGCCCGATCCGAACACCCGCGATGGCTAGCCACGATTTTGTTCCCACCGCCGTGCCCGCACCGGTACCGAAGAACAGGGTGACCACGAGCAGCACGATTGCAGCGACGTAAAGAAACGGCGTGAACCACTCGAGGATCCTTGGCGAAACTCGAAAAGTGAATGCCGCACCAACGGCGCCAATCCCCAGCCACACGAGTTGGCGCTGCCAAATACCGGCGGCAACCGTGGGGAAGTCTGTTTGCCCTGCGGAATACAGCGTTGCCAGCCCCAACCCGAGGAGGGCTGTTACCACTAAGAGCAGTGGTGTGTCGAGACCCGATCGCCGCATCGCTAGTACCGTTTCAAATTGATTCCGCATACGGCCTAGAGCGACCCCCGTGGCCCAACCGTGTTCGTGCGAGGGATCGTGTACGCAGTCGCAATAAGTTGGAACGGCACTACCCCGTACCGCGTCGTCGAATCGGCTCTCGCTGCAAAGTGTCGGACGTGGGCACCGAATCCGACGGAAGCACCCAACGAATCGGTCGATCCACATCTGCGTCGGGGCCCAGTAGATGTCGCGCGATGATTCGACTTACCATAGGCGCAATAGCCGACCCGTGTTCACCAAACTCTACGATCGCGCCCACAACTATCCGCGGATCGTCCGCTGGTGCAAACGCGAGGAACCAGCCATGATCCGGACCGTGCGGGTTTTGGGCAGTACCAGTTTTCCCCGCAACACGGAGGTTCCGAATCCGGGATCGCACGGCGGTCCCGCTATCAACGACCATCGCGAGCGGCTCCCGCAAGAGTGCAACATTCTCGGGGCTGGCGACTATCGGGAAGTTCTGTTCGTCACGATCCGACAGTACCAATCGCGGGATCGGCGCCCTGCCATCGTCCCGGGCCAGCATCGCGTAGAACCGCATCATGCTGATGAGTGTCTGCGTGTTTTCGCCTTGGCCGATGGCCATGTTGAGCGCAATCGCATTCGTCCACCCGTTGGAACCGTAGAGCGAATCGAAGTAGGCGGTCGTCACGGGGTAGATGGGACTCATTTCGCCCGGAAGGTCCACCCCGGTCTTGCGCGCGAAACCGATCTGTGCACCGTCGCGCAGCATGTCCTCGAGTCCCAGTTTCAGCCCGAGCTGATAGAAATAGACATCGCATGAGTGCTGGATCGCCTCCGCGAGCGTCAAAAATCCGTGCCCGCGCGCCTGCCAGCATCTGAAGTAACGGTTGAAGTACTGATATCCGCCGGTACACTGGACGGGCATCTTGGTCTGGATGTCCACCTCGCCCCGCTCGAGAGCCATGAGAGCCAACACGAGTTTCCACGGTGACGCCGGCGGGTAGAGCCCTTGCACCGCGCGATTGAGCAACGGTGTGTTCGCCCCCGACGAAAGCCATTCATTCCACAGATCCGGGTCCACACCGCCGATGAATTCGTTGGGGTCGTAACTCGGTGCGGAATACATGGCGAGCACGGCCCCGTTGCGCGGATCCATTGCCATCACCGCGCCACGCTCGCCGAAGGCCGGAAAAATATCGGCGATGTATTTCTGCAGATCGAAATCGAGTGACGTCTCGAGGGTGTCTCCCTGTACGGGCTCGAGACGTTCGACGCCCTCATCATTGATCGTCCGTCCCAGGGCATCAACCTCCACCAAACGGTGGCCGTCGAACCCGCGGAGACGATCGTGGTATTGTCCCTCCAGACCACCGCGTCCCACGAGGGTACCCATTCGGGCCCTCGCAAACTGGCGGTCTGCCAACTCCGCCTCGGATACCTCGCCCACGTGACCCAAGAGGTGCGAGACGATGTCGGCGTGGGGGTAGTGCCGTTTGGGCTCTGTTTGCACGATCATCCCTGGGAACGACGATTTTCGCTCCTCCAGGGCCGCGACCACTTCGAACGGCGCGTCATGCATCACGTCCACCGGCGAATCGGGCGATCGGCCGTAGCGCTGCATCGCCCCCGCGTATCGCTCCTCATCGAACGGCGTGTATTTGGCGATCGAATCGAGGATGGCGCGGAACGCTGTCTCATTCGGCGCCAACAGTGAAATGGTGTAGCTCGGAACGTTCGTCGCCAGGACCACGCCGTTCCTGTCTACGATGATTCCACGCGGTGCGGGCAACGCGACGGCACGTAGCATGTTGTTACGAGACTGAAGGGCGTATTGATCCGATCCCAACACCTGCAATCGGAAGAACGCCCCGCCGAGCACGAGAAATACCGCCCACACAAAACCGGATGCGGCGAAGGCTCGACGCGACAAGTCGTGAGGATGATTCCAGTTCACTGAAAGATCCCGATCTTGAACCAACGCCGAAAAGCCATGAGCACGAGCAATCCCGTGAGTGTTGTGGTGACGGCTTGTCCGATGGAAAAGGCGGTGAGCGCCCAAACCAATTCTACACCACGTGTTTGCCCGCCCGCCAATAGCACGAGGAAATTTCTGACCCAGACTCCACCCAGAAGCAACCCCGCCGTGACCAGCAGGTTGTCAGGGAAGAATACCGCCTTTCCCCACGCTTGAAGATAGCCAACCACTGTGTGGGCCAGCGCGCCGGCACCAAAGGCGACGGGGGTCAAGGCGTCAGCCACGAGACCTACGCCAAAGCCGGCGAGCGCGGCGTTGGACGGGCGGCTCCGGATGGCAAAGAACATGAGTGCCAACAACAGGAAATCGGGCGCCAGTCGGTCGTTCCCCAGCAGCGGCCGCACCGTAAAGTGCATGATCACCAGACCGAACAGCACGACACCGACCTGAAGTCCGGTACGCTCCTCGTTCATCAGTTCTGCTCGAAGGTGCCGCTCAAATCTCCGGTTTCGGCCAAGAGGATGAGCACGTGTGACACGGCGGCGGGATGCACCGCCGGCTCCAGCAAGAAACTCCGGGACCAGCCGACGCGGTCGTCGAGCACCTCACGGACACGGCCAACCGGAACTCCGCGGGGGTACACGCCACCCAAGCCGGAGGTATATACCAGCGTCCCCGGCGGAATGTGCCCGCCGTAGGAAACGTCCCGTAGCTCCAACATCATGGCACCGGTGGCTCTGAACCGGGGCCCCACCAAACCCACCACCGAGTCGCCCATCGCGGTCACCGCCACGGCAAAATCGGGATGCGTCCACGTGTGGACCACCGAGGTGTTTCGATCCACGGTCTCTACACTCCCGACCAGCCCGCGCACCGCCACCACCGTCGCCCGGTGCCTCACACCGTCTTGCGCGCCCGCCGACACGATGATGGTCGTGCCCTCCGTCAGCTGTGTTTGTAACAAGACCTCGGCACCCACGTGGTGCACCGGCATGCGTGCGCCCAGCCCGAGAATCGCTCTGAGGCGGGCGTTTTCTTGCTCCAACCCCTGCACACGCCCGGCATTGGCCGCAGCTGAATCGGCCCGAGCAACGATTTCCTCAAACTGCGCGCGGCGCACCTGGAGTTGCTGTATTTCGTCTTGAAGGCGTAGAAACGGAAAGAGGATGGTGTTGCGAATGCCGGATGCAATCGTCTCGGCATAGCTGAGTGGAGCTAGACGCGCGGCCACGGCAAGCAAGATGCAAAGCGCGAACGTGACGGTGTCACGCCGCGACGAATAAGGTTCCGACAGCTGAAGCACGTTTCTACGTGGCCAAGACTGCGCGGTATTTCTCCGGCTCGTCGAGAATCCGTCCGGTGCCTCGCACCACACACGTCAACGGGTCTTCATCCAAGCGGATGGGTAAGGAAGTCTCCTGCGCCACGAGAACGTCCAGCCCACGGATCATTGAACCGCCGCCCGCCATGACGATCCCGCGATCTACGATGTCGCTTGCCAGCTCCGGGGGCGTAATCTCCAGCGCCCGCCGAATAGCGTCGACAATCTGTTGAATGGGCTCTTGTATGGCTTCGCGGATCTCACTCGAATGCACTCGCACAACCTTCGGAATACCGGAAACCAAGTCACGACCCTTCGCCTCCATCTCCCTCTCGTCGCCCACGGGCGCGGCCGATCCGATTTGGATCTTGATGGCTTCGGCCGTCGGCTCTCCGATGAGGAGGTTGTAGTTCTTCCGCATGAACTGGACGATGGCCTGATCCATCTCGTCTCCCCCGGTGCGGATCGAGGTATCGCTCACAATCCCCCCAAGCGCGATCACTGCGATCTCCGTAGTGCCACCACCGATGTCGATCACCATGTTTCCCGTCGGGGTTTCAACCGGCAAACCGACGCCGATCGCCGCCGCCATCGGCTCGGCCACCATATACACTTCTTTGGCACCCGCCGATTGCGCGCTATCCCGGACGGCACGCCTTTCCACCCCGGTGATACCACTCGGCACGCACACGATCACCTTGGGCTTAACGCGAAAAACGTGCTGGTTGATGATGGAAGCGAGAAAATACCGGAGCATCTTCTCGGTGATGTCGAAGTCGGCAATGACGCCGTCCTTCAACGGTCGCACCGCCACGATGTTTTCGGGCGTTCGTCCGAGCATGCGCTTGGCCTCGAGGCCGATACCTTGAACTTTTCCGCTCGGCTTCTCGATCGCGACGACCGACGGTTCGTTCAACACGATCCCCTCGCCGCGCACGTAGATCAGGGTGTTGGACGTACCCAGATCCACCGCGATTTCCGTCGCGGGGAGGAAGCTCCCGATGTTGAATTTCGGCCAGGCCATAGAACACGATTGGGGCGAATTGTTAGATAGAGGCGCGGGCAGGGCGCCCGGTCGGCACACAAGCGCCCTAACTTAATGTGCGCGCTAAGTTATGACAAGATGCAGAGTTACCGATAAATTTCGGTCGTCCTAAATCAGCTTTTTTGCGTCGTGCAGCTCGAGCCCGAAAGCCTCCGCCACCCCGGGATACACCACCTTGCCCTCCACGACATTGAGACCGAGAATGAGAGGCTGGCTCGACCGGCACGCTCCGCGCCAGCCGTCTTGCGCCAAACTTCGTCCGTAGGGGAAAGTGGCGTTGGTGAGAGCAAGTGTGGACGTTCGGGGAACGACTCCCGGCATGTTCGCTACGGCGTAGTGAATGATACCATCAACAACGTAGGTGGGGTTTTCGTGGGTGGTCGGCTGCGCCGTCTCGACGCACCCGCCTTGATCGACCGCCACGTCGACGATGACGGAGCCCTGTTTCATCACCGCCAAGTCCTGGCGACGGACGAGCTTCGGTGCCTTGGCCCCCGGCAGCAGCACGGCTCCCACCACGAGATCGGCCTGCGCGAGCCTTTCGAGGATGTTGTACCGATTAGAGTGAATCAGTGTGACATTGGCGGGCATCACATCACTCAGATAGCGTAGGCGATCGAGAGACAAGTCGAGAATGGTCACGTTGGCACCCAACCCGGCGGCCATCTTGGCGGCGTTGGTGCCCACCACGCCCCCACCCAGAATCAGAACATTGGCCGGCATGACACCAGGGACCCCACCCAGGAGAAGCCCCAGCCCACCGCTCCCGGCCTCGAGGTATTTGGCGCCCTCTTGCACGGCCATCCGGCCGGCCACTTCGCTCATCGGAGTCAGGAGCGGCAGCTCGCCGGACGGCAGTTGGACGGTCTCGTAGGCAATGGCCACGCAGTTCGACTCGACCACGGCTCGGGTCAGCCTCTCATTCGCCGCAAAGTGGAAGTACGTGAAGATGACCTGCCCGGATCTCATCTTCGGCCACTCCGACTCGATCGGCTCCTTGACCTTCATGATCATGTCGGCCTTGTCCCACACCTCATCCGCACGGGCCGTTATCGTCGCGCCGGCAGCGGCATACGCTTCATCGGTAAACCCGCTGCCCTTCCCTACCGACTCCTCGACCAACACCGAGTGGCCGTCGGCGACCATGGCCTCGACGCCGGATGGCACCAGCGCCACCCGGTTCTCGCTTGCTTTTATTTCCTTCGGAATGCCGAGAATCATCGTCGTATCGTGAAGGAGATTTCCTAGTTAGGTCCGAGCCAAACCGCCGCTTGCCGTTCCGGAGCGAAAAACTCTTCGGCGACCGCCGCGATGTCGGCGGCGCGCACTTCGTCAATCTCCGAAAGGACCTGGTCGATCGACCTGTATGGCTGTCGGTACAGCACGATGCCAGCCGCGCGATACATCCGAGACGCGGGGCTCTCGAGTCCGAGCGTCACCTGTCCCTTTAACTGCTGTTTGGCTTCGGCCAGCGCGTCGCCTGCCAATCCTTCCTTCGTCAGACGCTCCAGCTCATGCTCGATCGCTTCGACCGCCTGTTTCGCGTTTGCAGGTTGAGTTCCCACGTAGACACCCGATACTCCGGAGTGTTCGTAAAACGAGTGGAACGCGTACACAGCGTATGCCAGCCCCAATTCCTCCCGGACTCGCTGGAACAACCGACTCGACATGCCCGCGCCGAGTACGGTGTTCAACAGCATCACCGCGTAGCGCCGCTTGTCGGCATACCCAAATGTGTCGGTACCCAACACAATGTGCGTCTGCGCCAAGTCTCGGGGGAAATGCTCGGTGACTCGCTTACCCTTGGGCACCGAGGTGATCGTCGATGCGTCCGGACCGGGTTCGAAAGAAAACCATCCACACTTGGCCAACAACTTGAGCAGAGTCTCGTGATTGAGAGACCCTGCAGCCGCGATTACGACCTGCTTGGGATGATAGGCACGCCCATGCAATGCACGCAGATCGTCGACCGTCAGCGCTTGAACCGTTTCTCGCGTTCCGAGGATGGAAAAACCATAGGGGTGGTCGGGCCACAGAGCGGATCCGTGCATATCAAAGACGAGATCGTCCGGGGTATCTTCCACGGTGCTGATCTCTTCGAGAATGACACGACGTTCTAATTCCAGGTCTGAATCTCGCAACGCCGGGTTTCGCACAAGGTCCGTAAGCACATCGAGCGCGCGTGGAAGATCCTCATCGAGCACGCGGGCCTGATACGACGTGTGCTCGCGCGCGGTGAATGCGTCGAGGGAACCGCCGCGAGCCTCCAGCTCCAACGCGATATCCCGCGCC
Source organism: uncultured Gemmatimonadaceae bacterium (assembly GCA_964388145.1). GTDB lineage: Bacteria > Gemmatimonadota > Gemmatimonadetes > Gemmatimonadales > GWC2-71-9 > B3T1B10. The sequence goes on from CAYLZR010000007.1 coordinate 17,629, forward strand.
GAACGCCGCTCGGTTCCCTTGAACACCATGTGTTCGAGAAAATGGGAGACACCCATGAGGGCTGGAGTCTCATGTGCCGACGCCGTTCTGACCCACACGCCGACTGCAACCGACCGGACCGCCGGAATCACCTCGGAGATGACGGTGACACCGTTGTCGGCCGTCGTGCGGTACAGACCCTCGTCGAGCTTCTCGGTCTGCAGGCCTGCCTTCATTCGCTCTCGAGCAACACCTTACGTGACAGCTTCATTCGACCGCGGTCGTCCATGCTGAGCAATTTGACTCGAACGATGTCTCCTCTCTTGACCACGTCCTCGGTCTTTTCGACTCGACCGTGGGCCAGCTCCGAGATGTGCAGCAAACCCTCGGTGCCGGGCATGATCTCGACGAAGGCTCCGAACGCCGTTGTGCTCTTTACGGGACCTTCGTAGATCCTGCCGACCTCGGGCTCCTCCACCAAGGCTTCAATCCTCGCCTTGGCAGCCGCTCCAGCGGCCCCATCGACCGCCGAAATGGTCACGATGCCGGAATCCTCGATGTTGATCTCGGCGCCGGTTTCTTCTTGAATGCTCCGAATCGTCTTGCCTTTCGGGCCGATGACATCGCCGATCTTCTGCGGATTGATCTGCACCGTAATGATGCGCGGGGCGTACGGCGACAAATCGTCACGATGGTGCGATAACGTCTCGTCCATCTTGTCCAGAATGTGGAGTCGGGCCTTGCGGGCGCGGTCGAGCGCGTCGGTGAGAACCTCCAGTTCCAATCCGTCGATCTTGATGTCCATCTGAATCGACGTGATACCCTCTCGCGTTCCGGCGACCTTGAAGTCCATGTCACCCAAATGGTCCTCACTGCCGAGGATATCCGTGAGGACAACAACCTTGTCTCCCTCTTTGATCAACCCCATCGCCACGCCGGCGCACGCTCCCTTCAACGGAACGCCCGCGTCCATCAGGGCCAGCGAGCTGCCGCACACACTTGCCATGGACGATGAACCATTTGACTCGAGAATCTCCGACACGACGCGGATGGTGTATGGGAAGTCTTCGTAATCCGGGAGCACAGGCTGCAACGCCCGCTCCGCCAACGCACCGTGCCCAATCTCCCGACGCGACACCCCGCGGATCGGCCGCGTTTCCCCGACGCAAAACGGCGGGAAATTATAGTGGAGCATGAAGCTCTTGGTGGTTTCCTGCTTCAAGTCAATGTTGTCGACACGTTGCTCGTCCCGCACGGATCCGAGGGTCGTGGTGACCAGCGCTTGCGTTTCGCCTCGCTGGAAGAGTGCACTGCCGTGCACACGTGGCAGGATTGCCACCGCGCATTCGATCGCTCGAACGGTTTCGGTATCGCGGCCATCCACGCGCTCGCCGGCTTCGAGCACGCGTGCCCGCGTCACTTCCCCTTCGACCGCGGCAAACACTTTCGAAATATCGCCGGCGCCCTCGGGAAACTCTTCGGCCAAAGCTGCCTGCACCGATTGCTTCAACTCGGACAGATTGTGTTGCCGTTCCTGTTTTTCGCCGCCGAACAATGCGTCCGCCATCTTGGACTCGACCAGTTCGCGTACGCGCCGCTCTAGGTCCTCCGGAATTTCTTCCGCCGTCCATTTCATCTTTTCGACCGACGATGCGTCGATAATTTCCTGCCCGGCGTCGAGCAGTTCGTTGATGGCCTCTTGGGCTTGTCCGAGTGCCGCGACCATTTCGCTCTCCGCCATCTCGATCGCACCACCTTCGACCATCATGATCGACCCGCGGCGTCCGGCAACGACGAGATCCAGATCGGACTCGTCCAATTGGTCGAACGTCGGGTTGACCACCCACTCCCCGTCCACGCGGCCGAGCCGTACCGCGGCGACCGGTCCGTCCCACGGCACTTTCGACAGACTGAGCGCGAGTGATGCCGCCGTCAGGCCGACGGTATCGGCGTCGTTCTCTTGGTCGGCGGAAAGGACGTAAACGAAGACCTGCGTCTCGTTCTTGAAACCCTTCGGGAAGAGTGGTCGCAGCGAACGATCGATTTGCCGAGCCGCGAGGATCTCCCCGTCGTTGGGGCGACCTTCACGTTTGATGAATCCGCCGGGGAACTTGCCGGCGGCGTACCACTTTTCCCGATACTCGACCGTGAGCGGAAAAAACGGAAGATGAGAGATCTTATCCGATACCGACACTGCAGCGAGGACGACCGTGTCCCCAAATTGCACGAGGGCACTGCCCGCCGCCTGCTTTGCCAGCCGCCCGGTCTCCATACGTAACACGCGCCCGGCGAACGTTCGCTTCACTTCCTTAAGCATGGTCATCCTAGGAATTTGAGCCTCAAAAAAAAGCGCCGGAACCATTCCGGACGCCCGGGCCCGCGGAAAGCAACTTAGTGTCGGAGGCCGAGTGTTTCGATGAGCTGGCGGTAGCCGGTCACGTCGATGCGCCTCAGGTACGTCAAAAGGCGGCGTCGTTTGCTGACCATCGCCAGCAGTCCGTGCCGCCCGTGGTGATCCTTTTTGTGCGCCCGAAAATGATCCGTCAGGTCGTTGATTCGCTCGGTTAGCACCGCGACTTGAACCGGGACCGACCCGGTATCCTTCTCCTCCCTCTGGAACTTGCGAATCACTGCCTGCTTGTCAAAGCTCATTAAAAGTGTAATCCTCACAAACCGCGGGTCACGAATGTAGTCGTATGTCCCCAAATTATGTTAGCATGGCAATGTAGCCTGGCTCGCAATGCATGTAAAGGTTGCTGATGACGCTAGATCCCGAGCAACTGGTGGGCCGCACAGTCGGCGATTATACCGTGGAGCGATTGATCGGCGAGGGAGCGTTTGCCTGGGTCTTCCAGGGCAGACGAACCGACAACGGGGCCGTCGCCGCCCTCAAAGTGCTCCGGCCACGGTACGCAGGCGATCCCCAATTCGAAACCCGGTTTCGCAACGAATTCGAGGTCGCACGGGACCTCAGCCACCCAGGCATCGTCCGGATCCTCGATGTCGGCCGGGACGGCGAGACCACCTACTACGCCATGGACTACTACCCCGAGTCTCTAGGGGATCGCCTCGAGCGGTCCGGCCCGCTCTCGGAGCAAGAGACGGTGGACCTGGCAAGATCGGTCGCGCAGGCCCTAGCCTTCGCACACGACGCGGGCGTGGTCCACCGCGACATCAAGGTCGACAACATCCTGCTCGCCGAGGACGGGCGAGCCGTGGTGGCCGACTTCGGCATTGCCAGAGCGGTATCCGGGTACGTGTCCGCCACGGGCCAGAACATGACCATCGGGACCCCGCACTATGTGTCGCCCGAGCAGGCACAGGGACGCACGCTCGACGGCCGCAGCGATCTGTATGCCCTAGGGGTGACGCTCTACAAGGCCGTGACGGGCAACGTGCCGTTTAGCTCCACCGATTGGTTCGAGCTGGCTCGGATGCACGTGGAAGACCCGCCGGAGACCCCTCGCAAGAAGCGACCGGACATCTCGAGCCGATTGGAGCGGATCATTCTCCGATTGCTTGCGAAGCACCCCGACGACCGATACGGCAGCGCGGAAGCCCTCTTGACCGACCTCAACGAGATCAAAAGCTCGGCCCGCGCCACGGACACATTTGGGCTGGATGCGGTGACGGACGGCGGCGCCATCGAGACCACGAGACCCAAATGGCTATGGCCCGTGGCTGCCGTGTTGTTGGTGCTGTTGGTAGCGGTGCTGGTGGTGGTGCTGG
>CAYLZR010000007.1:21436-36571 GCA_964388145.1 uncultured Gemmatimonadaceae bacterium
CACCATGATCCCCAAGAGAATCACCAGCCCGAACTGACTGAACCGGATCCGAAGCGCGAGCGGTAACGGCTTGCCACGCACGCCCTCGATCAAAAGGAACACGAGCTGGCCGCCGTCGAGCACGGGAATCGGCAGGAGGTTGAGGATGGCTAGATTGACCGAGAACAGGGCCATGAAGCTGAGGAGCGGAATCAAGCCCTGGCGCGCGACCTGGCCCGAGATCTGACCGATCAGTACGGGGCCACCCAACTCTCGAGCGGACACCTTTCCGGTCACCAGTCCCTTGAGGGTCACCAGAATCAATTTCGAATCCCGCTTTACCCGCCGTCCGCCCTCGACGAACCCATCCACCAGTCCCCAGCGGACATGGCGAACGTCGATGGCATAACCAACGCCGAGTATTCCAACCACCCGCTCATCACCCGTAATGGCATTGGAGTGCGTCGTGCTGTCCGGCGTCACCGTGATGGCCATCTGCCTACCGTCACGTTCGACGATCACTTCGATCGCTTCGCCCGCGCGGGGCCGAACGAGCTTCGCCATCTCGTGCCAATACCGGACGCCCTCTCCATCCACGCTGATCACCAGGTCGCCCACCTCGATTCCCGAGGCTTCGGCGGCCGTGCTGTCTCCGACCACGCCTACTTGTGGTAATCGCTGCGCCACGAGCGATAGATACAGCGCGACTCGCTCGTCGATCGCAAAGCCGTCGATCTCGACGATGGCCGCGTCCGCGCCCGCAAAATCAAAACGCAAGCGATCGGAGGTCGGATCTATGACCAAATCTCGGACGTCGTTCCACGACCCGATGGTGTCTCCGTTGATGTGCGTGATCGGAATGTTCTCGCCGATGCCCACCAGGCTTTCGGCCATCGGCGGCAATAGGAATTCGTCGACGACGCCCAACGTCGTCGTCGGGTCCTCGGCACGTCCCACAGTCACGGCGAACACGAAATACACCATCCAGGCGAACGCGAAGTTCATTGTCACACCGGCGCAGAGGACAATGATCCGCGCCCACAGCGGTTTGTTCTCGAACAGTTTGTCGGGGGGGTATTGCTCGGCCAGCTCGCCACCCTCGAGACCGGCCATTGCTTCTTCCTGCTCTTCGCGGCTGGCCATTTTTACGTAGCCCCCGAAGGGAATCCACGAGATGACGTACTCCGTCTCTCCGCGACGGAACGACAACGGCGTCACCGGGCCCAGGCCGATCGAAAACCTGGGCACGCCAATGCCAACCGCTTTGGCGGCGATGAAGTGGCCCAGCTCGTGTACGAAAATGAGCACGCCGATCACCAGGATGGCGGCTCCAATGGTCAGCAGCACGCAACCTCCGCGGTTTCACGTGCCCAGCGGTCGACACCCAGGACGGTTTCGAGATCGTCCGCAGGATCGCCCCGGTGGGCTTGTAGGACACTGTCGATCACTACGGCAATTTGGCCGAAAGTGATTCGTTTTTCCAAGAACGCCTGCACCGCGACCTCATTCGCCGCGTTGAACGCGGCCGGCGCCGTGGCACCGGCTCTCCCAGCCGCGACCCCTAGCGAAAAAGCCGCAAAGTCGTCGGTGCGGACCGGCTCGAACGTCAAATCGCCGCACCGTACCGGATCGAACCGCTTGAGGCCCGAATCCTCTATGCGCTCTGGATGCGTGAGTGCATACAGGATCGGCAATTCCATCGACGGGTAACCGATCTGCGCCAGCACAGATCCGTCCACGAATTCCGTGAAGGCGTGGACGATCGACTGGGGATGCACCACGACTTCGATCGCATCATACCCCAACCCAAAGAGATAGTGCGCCTCGATGACCTCGAGCGCCTTGTTGGCCAACGTTGCGCTGTCGATCGTGATCTTCGGGCCCATATTCCAGGTTGGGTGCGCAAGCGCCTCGTCGATCGTTGCATGAGCGAGTCGCTCGGTATCCCAGTCGCGAAACGGACCACCGGATGCCGTCAAGATAAGGCGTCGTAGGTCTCCCGCCTCGTGATTGGCGAGGCACTGTAACACCGCGCTGTGTTCGGAGTCGACAGGAACGATCTCTCCCCCGCCCTCTCGCGCCGCTTTTTGCACGAGATCGCCGGCCATCACCAGCGTTTCCTTGTTCGCCAACGCGACTCGCTTGCCGGCGCGCAACGCGGCAAGCGTCGCCTCGAGGCCGGCGGCTCCGACGACCGCGTTGACGACGATGTCGACGTCGGGGTGCGTCGCCGCTTCGACCAGGCAACCCGTGCCACCACGACGGTGCGCAGCAGGCCCCGGCGCGGAAGACCACGCGCCGTCCCCATCGACCAACCCCCAGAACCGAGCACCCGTTTCGTTACCGATCTTTTCCAGCTTGTCTGCCGAACCGCGCGCCGTGATGGCAACGACTGAGAACCGTTCCGGATGACGGCGCACGACACGGAGCGTGCTCGTGCCGACGGAACCGGTGCATCCAAGCACTGCAATCCCGGTGCTCACAACACTCCGAACGCGTAGAAGCATAACGCGGACACCGGAATGACCCAATACAACGAGTCGAGACGGTCCAACACGCCACCGTGGCCGGGGAAGAATACACCTGAGTCCTTCACCCCCACAGACCGCTTGAGTAGGGATTCGGCGAGGTCGCCGACCTGTCCCACCACACCCACGACCAAACCGATGATCACGAGCTGCCACACATGTAACGAGAGACCCACCTCCTCGAGGATCAAGATTCCATACAGCACGGCTACGAAACCCGCTCCCACGAGGCCTGCGACGGCACCCGACCAGGTCTTGTGCGGACTGATGACCGGGGCAAGCTTCGGTCCGCCGAATATCGCGCCTCCGGCCATTGCCAAGGTGTCGCACATCCAGGTGGTCACCAGCGGCAGAAAAACCAAGGCCGTTGCCACCCACGGCGACCAGCCTTCGCCACCGTGTCGCACCATGACGAGGAAGGCCAGGAGACCCGCCGTGTAGCACGGACCGAACATCGTAGCACCCAATGCCAGCACGGGCTGATCGGCCGGACGCACCGAACCAACGGCGTACACCATCGTCGCGATCAGCCAAAGCGTTCCCCCGAACAACACCCAGATGGGGCGCAGTCCCATATCCGACGTCACCAAATATGCCGCCACCGGGAGCAGGATAGCTCCGAGGTAGCCGGGAATCACGAACGGATGCACTCCCGCTTTTCTGGTGAGTGCGAAAAACTCCCGCGTGCCGGCCGCGCCGAGGATGACCAAAGCACCCACCAGCACCCATCCACCCAGATACACCATGCCGATCGTCAGGGGGATGGCTACGGCTGCAACCGCAATGCGACGTGGCAACGAGGTCGCCATCAAACACCCACTTTGCCGAATCGACGTTCCCGATCCTGAAAGTCCAGAATCGCATCAAACAGCCCTTGCCGGGTAAACTCGGGCCACAGCACGGGTGTGACGTAGAGTTCCGTATAAGCCAATTGCCAAAGTAGAAAGTTCGAGATACGCTGTTCTCCAGAGGTGCGGATCAACAGGTCTGGATCGGGCCACGGTGCGGTGTACAGCCGGTCGGCGACAGTGGTCTCATCGATGTCGTTGGGGTCCAGTCTACCCGCCTGGACTTCCTCGGCAATGGTGCGCGCTGCACGTGCCAGCTCTTGTCTTGCCGAATACGAAATGCACAATCCGAGTTGCAGCTGCGTGCCATGCTCTGTTTCACGCTCGACCCGTTCGATGGCCGCCAATGCTCGACCGTCCAGTCGTGAACGGTCACCGAGAATGCGGGTCTTCACGCCGTTGCGCCGCAACTTTTCGGTTTCTTCCCCGATGTATTGTTCGAGAAGATGCATGAACGAGGAGACTTCATCGGCGGGACGAGACCAGTTCTCTTCTGAAAACGCGAAAAGCGTGAGCACCTCGACACCCGCATCGACACAGCCCTCAACGACCTCGCGAACAGCCTTCATGCCGTGATGATGGCCGAGGGTACGGGGGAGCAAAGGGCTTCGGGCCCACCGCCCGTTTCCATCCATGATGATCGCGATGTGGCGGGGCACGTCGCCGTTCATCTTCAATCGTGTGAGGCGGTCGTCAGACAGGATCACACCTCCATGATCTCCACCTCTTTGGCCTTGACGAGCTGGTCGAGTTGCTCGATTGCTTCATCGTGGAGTTTTTGGACGTCTTTCTCGGTGTGCCGCTCGTCGTCTTTCGAAACGTGCTCCACTTTCTTGGCTCGAGAGATGGCTTCGGTTCGTCCGTGACGCACGGCGATCTTCCCCTCCTCAGCCAGCTTCCGTACGACCTTGACCAGCTCTTTCCGCCGCTCCTCGGTCAACGGTGGCAGCGGGATGCGAATGATCGTGCCGTCGTTCGAGGGGTTCAGCCCAAGCTCTGAGGATTGAATGGCTCTTTCGATCGCGTCGATCAGTCCTTTGTCCCACGGTTGCACCGTGAGCATGCGTGGCTCCGGCGCTGCGACCGAACCCACTTGATTGAGCGGCGTCGGTTGGCCGTACGCGTCAACCCGAATCGTATCGAGCAGACTGATGGTCGCCTTGCCGCTGCGAATCGTCGCGAGTTCGCGCTTGGTGTTCTCGACCGCTTTCTTCATGGAGGCCTTGGCCTCCTTCTTCACTTCGGACAACGTACTCATCGCACAAGTGTCCCCACGCGTTCACCCTCAATCACACGGGCAATCGCGCCTTGTTGATTGACGTTCATCACTATGATAGGGAGGTTGTTCTTCTTACAAAGTCCGAATGCATTGGCATCCATCACTTCCAAGTCTCGGATGATCGCGTCTTGATATCCGAGTTCTGGAATGAACTCGGCATCCGGATCTTTATTGGGATCGGATGAATAAATCCCATCGACGTTGGTCGCCTTGACGAGGACATCGGCTTCGATCTCGAGCGCACGAAGCACGGCCGCGGTGTCGGTGGAAAAGTAGGGATTACCTGTCCCGCCCGCGAACAGCACGATGCGCCCCTTTTCTAAATGGCGCTGCGCGCGACGCCGAATATACGGTTCCGCTAGCTCCTCCATGCGAATCGCTGTCATCACACGCGTCTCGATGCCTTTTCGCTCGAGAATGTCCTGCACGGCCAGCGCATTGATGACCGTGGCCAACATACCGATGTAGTCGGCAGACACGCGGTCCATACCCTGCTGGCTGGCCGTCGTACCGCGCATGATGTTGCCGCCCCCGAGCACGAGCCCGAGACTCGCCCCCAATCGATGCACGTCGCGTATCTCTTCCGTGAGACGGTCGATAACGGAAAAATCAATGCCAAATCCTGCCTCGCCGGCGAGGGCCTCGCCGGAAAGTTTGACCAGCACCCGCTTGTAGAGAAGTTCAGGCACTTATTCTTCCCCCAATTCGTATCGTACGAATCGCCGCACCACCACGTTTTCCCCGAGCTTTGCCGAGGCCTCTTTGACGAGTTGCCCCACCGAAATCTTGTCGTCTTTCACAAACGGCTGGTCGAGCAGCGCTCTCTCTTGAGAGAACTTCTTCATCTTGCCGTCCAGAATTTTTTCCTGCACGGCTTCGGGCTTCCCTGACTCAGCGACCTGCGCTTCGACGATCTGGCGTTCCCTCGCCACCAACTCTTCCGGTAAATCGTCAACCGACACCGCCACCGGCTTGGCCGATGCGATGTGCAGCGAGAGATTCTTCGCCAAGTTTTGGAACTCGTCTGTTCGCGCTACGAAGTCCGTCTCACAATTCAGATCCACGAGCACGCCCACTTTGCCGTTGAAGTGGATGTACGAACCAATCACACCTTCCGACGCTCTGCGGCCGGCCCGCTTTTCCGCGTTGGCCATGCCCCGTTTGCGCAATATTTCCGTCGCTTTGTCCCTGTCGCCGCCGGATTCCTTGAGCGCCTTTTTGCACTCCATCATCCCCGCACCGGTCTGCCGGCGAAGCTCCGCGACATCTTTGGCTGATATGGGCGTCGTCATCGATCTACTAATCTCCGTGCGCGTCTCATCGAAAGCCATCCAGAATGTGCTTGAAGTCCTTTCCACCACCCCGCTACATCTGTATCCCCTACATGCGAACCGCCGCCCTCGAGGCCACGGGGCCTGGGAAAGCGGCGGTCGATATCCCGAACATATGGCCTGGGACTATGCCTCGCCCTCTCCCGCGGCCTCGGCTGCTGCTGGCTCGGTTACCTCACTCCCGCCCTTCGGGGAGTCGTCCTTGGGCTCCGGCGCAGTGGCCGCTTCGGCGTCCTCACCCCCACCCTTCGGGGACTCGTCCTTGGGCTCCGGCGGAGCGGCCGCTTCGGTGTCCGCACCACCGCTCTTGTCTTCTCCGTCCTTCAGCCGTGCCACGATCGCTTCTGGCTTTGGCCGTCTCTTCCGACGGGCGCGGCGCCGCTTGCGATGCTCTTCCACATCCCCTTCACCGGCAGCCTCGGTGCTGTACGTAAACGCTTCGGCTTCCTCGGTGATCTCCTTCAACGGCACTTGAGCGCGTACCTCCGAAATCACATCGACCACAGCTGCGGTAATCAATAAGACCGAACGAATGGCGTCGTCGTTTCCGGGAACAGGCACGGTGATCAAATCGGGATCCGCGTTCGTATCGACAATCGCGATCACCGGGATACCGAGCTTGTTCGCTTCGGCGACAGCAATCTTTTCCCGGTGGGAGTCGACCACGAACAACGCGCCCGGCAACCGCGCCATGCGCTTGATGCCCTCAACATTGCGGGTCAGCTTCATCCGTTCCCGCTCGATCCGTAGACGTTCCTTCTTCGTGAAGAAGTCGAACGCGCCCTCATCCACACCCTGCTCGATTTCCTTGAGCCGGCGTATTTGCTTCTTAATGGTGTGGAAGTTTGTCAGCGTGCCGCCGAGCCAACGCTCGGTTACGAAGAACGACTCACATCGCTCGGCTTCCGATCGAACGATCTGCTTGAGCTGTCGCTTTGTACATACGAACAAGATGCCGTCGCCGCGCAGCACGACCTCGCGGACGAGATCCTGTGCGGCCTTGATTTGACGAAGGGTCTTCTGGAGATCGATGAGATAGATCCCGGACCGCTCGGCAAAAATAAATCGCCGCATCTTGGGATTCCATCGCCGCGTCTGGTGTCCAAAATGGACGCCAGCCTCTAACAAATCCTGCATCGTGGGGTCTGTCATATACCAATTTCGTTTGGGTTAGGTCGTCCACCGCCCTCAACCTCAGCCTCGATCCGCGCGCAATGGCGGACACCCAAGACCGAGTCAGACGATGTGGGTGATGACCGCTGTCTGCGGCTTTATCTCTTGGAGAACTGGAAGCGCTTCCGAGCGCCCGGCTGACCGGGCTTCTTCCGTTCCACCGCGCGCGGGTCGCGCGTCAACAGACCGTGCTCCCGCAACTTTCTCCGATGCGTCTCGTCCGCTCCAAGCAGCGCGCGCGCGATCCCCAGCCGAAGCGCGCCGGCCTGGCCCGTCAACCCGCCACCGTTCACACGGGCGCGAACGTCAAAAGCTCCCAGCGTGTCTGTGACCGTGAAGCCCTGTTGAATGTGCTGAATCAGCGAACGCCTGGGGAAGTAATCCCCCAAGGTCCGACCGTTGATGTGCCACTTCCCGGAGCCGGGCGTGAGGTAGACTCTGGCGACGCTGGTCTTGCGTCTTCCCAATCCATGCCACCGAAGTTCGGGCTGTGCGACTGTCATACCTTACAATATTCCTAACGTATGTTGAGCGGTTTGGGTTGTTGAGCCTCATGCGGATGATTTGGCCCGGCGTACACTTTCAGTTTCTTGCGAAGCACCTGGCGACCGAGCGTTCCCTTCGGAAGCATGCCGAACACGGCTTTTTCGATAACCCGCTCCGGATGGGTCTGGAGCATCTTGGCCACCGGTACGAATTTCTCGTTGCCGATGTAACCCGTGTGACGGAAGTATTGCTTCTGTTCCATCTTCCGTCCGGTCAGCCGAACCTTTTCCGCGTTCACGACGACCACGAAGTCACCGACATCCATGTGCGGTGTGAACGTGGGTTTGTGCTTGCCACGAATAACCTGAGCGACGCGACTCGCCAGACGTCCCAACACGGCACCGTCGGCATCGACGACGTGCCAACGGTGATCGAGTTCACCCGCTTTGATCATGTATGTGTTCATCGGCCCAACCGCAAACCAGTGCTTACCGCTTAGAAAAGAAGACAGTTTGTAAACCTAGTGGCGGCAAGTGGTTCGGTCAACTGGATGGACCCAGCTCTACCAAGGGGGTTCCCTTCTTGACGGACCTCCCCGGTTCGGCGTGAATCCGCACCACGACACCGTCCTCCGGGGCCCTGATCTCGTTCTCCATCTTCATGGCCTCGAGAACCACCAACCCCACCCCTCGCGTCACGGCCTGGCCCTCCTCCACCTCCAAACGGAGGATCATGCCGGGCATTGGGGCCTTCACCACACTTCCGCCGCCGGGCCGCCTGTCTCTCCCGGCCAGGGCTCGCAGCTTGCGGGTCCGCTCGTCTACCACGTTGACAAGCCATATCCGGCCACCGACTTGCACCTCCCACGTCTCGTCGGCGCGCGTGAGAGCGACGGCGGTGATTCGGCCGTCCATCTCGAGGTGATAGAGCGGGGTGTGAGGAACCGGATGCAGGTGTCCGGTCACCGGCCGGCCGTCAACGGTGAGGCCATCCTCCACCTCGACCACAAATGCGTGTCCTCCGACCACGACGTCGTATTTCATGCGGAGGAGTCCATCACGACCAGCGTTTCCACGTGGCTCGTCTGTGGAAACAGATCGTACGCCACGACCCGTTGCACGGAGAACGCCGTCAGCCGCGAGACGTCACGAGCAAGCGTGGCAGGATCGCACGAGATGTAGGCCAGCATCCGGCCGGCCGATGCCGCTCCCCAGCGGTTGAGGTGTCTGGCCACCCGACGGGCCAGCCCGGCACGCGGCGGGTTGACCACCACCGCCACGGGCTCGTCGAGTTGACAGAGGACCGCCTCTACCCGACCCGTGACGTGTCTGACGCTCTCCGGCGTACGCGTGCCGGCCCATTCCTTGGCCGCTCGGTCCGCGTCAACCGACCACGCCGTTGCCCCCCGCGACGCCAGCAACGTTGCCGTGTCACCGACCCCTCCGTACAGGTCCCACACGACGGCGCCGTCAATGTCGCCGAGAGCCGAGACCGCGTCACGTCGAATGGTGTCGGCCAGTGCCGGGTTCGACTGTTCGAACGCGAGCGCCGGAAATCCGGTTCGCGGGCCGGCGACGACGCGTGCCGCCCCTCCGGCCGGCCGCCACCAATACGACAGCTCGCGGTCGCCAACCGCTTGCACCAACGGTTGCGGGTCCCACGGCGGCGCGCCGCCGGCGAACACCACGTGATGCCCCCCATCGCGATCCTCCCGCAGCGTGACCGATTCCGCATTGCGAGGGAAGAAGGTATCGTGGTCGCGTACCCGGCCCCAGAGTGCCATCACCCGCTCGTGCGTGATCATGCAGTCGCTGGGCTCGAAGACGCCGGGCGCGGCATATCGATGCAGACCGAACACCCGACGCCCCTGCCTTGTCGTCCGCGCGGTCAACGTGATCTTGCTGCGATACCGCCACGCGTCGTCTGACGCCACGATTTCCGGATCGTCGATGCTCAGCCCCGCAATCCGTCGCAGCGCATCACCCACCACGTGTCGCTTGGCGTGCCGCTGCGCTTGGGGTGCGAGGTGTTGCAACTGGCATCCCCCACAACCGTCCCGAGTGTAGTGCACGCATGCGGGATCGACCCGGTCCGGGCCGGGAGACTTCAGCGAGATCACCCGCGCGCGTACGTAACGCGGTTTTTTGTCAACTTCGACTACCTCGACGACGTCGCCAGGACTCGTGCGAGACACAAACGCAACGCGCCCGTCGGGCAATCGTCCGACACCCTCTCCGCCGGCAGCGATACTATCGATGGTCATGATCGTCATCTCCGGCCATCCAATCGCGCGGCTCGCAGCCATGGTGAATCCCCCGTGCCATCGCGCGGCTCGTGGCGGAGCCGCACGGTAACCGCCGTGTGACGCCGTCCATGTTCCGCGAGGGCCGCTGCGACCGCTATCCTTTCCATATCCGCGAGAGGTTCCTCGTCACCGAGCAGCGTCGTGGCATGCGCTTCCAGATAACCGATGTCGTAAAGACCGTCCAGAAACGGCTGGTGACGCATCACCCGGCGATGAAACGGTTGCGACGTGGCGATTCCGACAATCGCCAACTCATCGAGGGCGCGGCCCATGCGGGCGATGGCCGCCGGCCGCGTTTTGTCCCACACGATCAATTTTGCAAGCAGCGGGTCATAGAACAGACCAACCTTCTCTCCCGTGGCGATTCCGCCGTCCCATCGCACGCCCGGCCCGGTGGGCACATTGAGGTACCGCACGGTCCCGGTAGCGGGCAAGAATCCATCGAATGGATCTTCGCTGGTGATGCGGCATTCGATGGCGTGCCCGCGCGGGTGCTTGGAAACGTCAGCCACATCGATGCGGCCTCCGGCGGCGATGCGGAGCTGTTGCCGCACGAGGTCCACACCATACACCATTTCGGTAACGGGGTGCTCAACCTGGATTCGCGTGTTCATTTCCAAGAAGTAAAACTCGCCGTCCGGGCCGAGCAGGAATTCAACGGTTCCCGCCCCAACGTACCCCACCGCCTCCGCCGCGCGCACCGCCGTCGCACCCATACGCTCGCGTAACTCCGGGTCGACTGCAGGCGATGGCGCCTCCTCGATGAGTTTTTGGTGCCGGCGTTGAACCGAGCACTCACGTTCTCCGAAATGCACCGTCGTTCCGTGACCATCCGCCAGGACTTGAATCTCCACGTGCCGCGGGCGCTCGACGAAACGTTCGATATAGACATCGCCGTTTCCGAACGACTTGAGGGCCTCGGAAGACGCCTGTTGGAACGCCGCCCGCACTTCTTCCTCGGCGTCAACCCGGCGCATCCCCTTCCCTCCACCACCAGCCACGGCTTTCAACAAGACCGGGTACCCGATGTTGGACGCGGTTCGTGCCGCCTCGTCGGAATCGGCCACCGGCGCAGTCGTTCCGGGCACTATGGTCACGCCACTCGCACTCATGCGACGACGCGCCTCGGTCTTTTCTCCCATCGCACGGATCGCGGCGGCCGGCGGCCCGACGAAAACCAATCCTGCATTCTCTACTGCTTCGGCAAACTCGGCCCGCTCGGCGAGAAAACCGTATCCGGGGTGTATCGCGTCGGCGCCAGCGGTTCGGGCAGCATCGATGATCCGATCGATCTTGAGATAGGAGTCCGCGGCTGGAGCGGGTCCGATCTCCACCGCCGCGTCCGCCGCAGCGACATGAGAGCTGCGAGCATCGGCCTCCGAGTACACGGCGACCGATTCCAAACCCTCTTCGCGACACGCACGAATGATCCGTACCGCGATTTCGCCGCGGTTGGCGATGAGGACCCGCTTCACCGCCCCGCCCCACCGGGCGGGCAGACGGGCAGACGGGCAGACGGGACATGCCCGATCCACTTCCCGTCTTCCCGTCGGGGGGCGGCCGGGGGCGGCAGGGGCCCGTCCGCCCGTCTATAAGGGTATGCTGCCATGCTTCTTCGCCGGCATTTTGTCACGTTTCGTCAACAACGTCTCGAGCGCCGAAATGAGACGTGGTCGAGTTTCCCTCGGGTCGATGACATCGTCGAGATACCCGCGCGCGGCGGCGTGGTAGGGATGCGCAAACTTTTCACGGTAATCCTCTTCCAACTCGGTCAACTTGGCTCCGGAATCGTCGGCGGCAGCGATTTCGCGCCGGAAGAGTATTTCTACGGCGCCTTTCGGTCCCATAACGGCGATTTCGGCGGTCGGCCAGCCGATATTGAAATCGCCTCCCACGTGTTTGGAGTTCATGACGTCGTACGCACCGCCGTACGCTTTCCTCGTGATGACGGTCATTTTCGGCACGGTCGCTTCGCAGTAGGCGTACAGCAGCTTCGCGCCGTGTTTGATGATTCCACCATGTTCTTGTTCGACGCCCGGTAGGAAACCCGGCACGTCTTCGAACGTCACCAGCGGGATGTTGAACGCGTCGCAAAAACGAATGAATCGCGCTCCTTTCAGCGACGCCGCGATATCGAGCACACCCGCAAGCACCGCGGGTTGGTTGGCGACGATCCCCACCGAATGTCCCCCGAGCCTCGCAAAGCCGACGAGGATGTTCGGCGCATAGTTTTCGTGCACTTGAAGCATTTCCCCGTCATCCACAACACGCCTGATGACGTCCAGCATGTCGTAGGGCTTGGTGGGGTTGTCGGGAATGATGGTCAGCAGCTCTTCGTCGCAGCGATCGACCGGATCATCACCACGCTGCACGGGCGCGCCGTCGAGATTATTACTGGGGATAAACGTGACCAGCTTGCGAATGCCGGTCAGACATTCGATCTCGGAATCGTGCACGAAGTGGGCGACGCCCGAACGTGACGCATGGACATCGGCACCACCAAGATCCTCCGTCGTGACGTCTTCGTGTGTCACCGTCTTCACGACGCTGGGTCCCGTCACAAACATGTAAGACATTCCGCGGACCATGTAGACGAAGTCGGTAATCGCGGGACTGTACACCGCCCCGCCCGCACACGGACCGAGAATGGCGCTGATCTGCGGTACAACCCCCGACGCCTTCGTGTTGCGCAGAAAGATGTCGGCGTAGCCTCCCAGGGAGGCGACACCCTCTTGAATGCGCGCCCCGCCGGAGTCATTCAAACCGATGACCGGGGCGCCATTGCGCATCGCCAAGTCCATGATCTTGCAGATCTTCTCGGCGTGAGCTTCGGCTAACGACCCTCCAAAAACCGTGAAGTCCTGCGCAAACACATACACGAGCCGCTCGTGGATTGTCCCGTATCCCGTGACCACGCCATCGCCGAGTATTTTTTGTTGGTCCAATCCGAAATCGGTCGATCGGTGGGTGACGAACCGGTCCAACTCCACGAAAGACCCTGAGTCCAGCAGGATGTCGAGCCGTTCGCGTGCGGTGAGTTTGCCTTTGTCATGCTGTGCTTCGATCCGGTGGGCCCCACCACCCTGCTGGGATTCCTTCCGGAGCTTCTCCAAAGCATCGAGCTTGTCGTGGATGGTCATGATCCCTTGTCGCGTATCGTTAAACGGCGAACAGCGAGCCACCCGAAAAGAAAACGCCGGCGACCTGGACATTGCCAGACCACCGGCGCGAGTTCATTCGACCACACGTCCTACTCGCCCGCCGATTCGGCCTCCGCGGCGGCCTTGGCGGCCTCTTCATCTGCGTCGGGCTCGGGCTCGGCCGAAGCGTCCTCCGCGGCGGCCGGGGCTGGTTCGTCATTTGCGTCGGGCTCGGCCTCGGCCGGAGCGTCCTCCGCAGCGGCCTTCGCTGGTTCTTCATCTGCATCGGACTCGGGCTCGGCCGGAGCGTCCTCCGCGGTGTCCTTCGCGGCCTCTTCATCTGCGTCGGGCTCGGCCGGAGCGTCCTCGGCCGGCGACTCCTGCTCCGCCGGCGGAGCCTCTGCCGCAGTTTTCTCGGCGGTGCCGGCGGTGGACGGGGCTGCTTTCTCTGCGTTGTCCCCATCACTCGGAGGTGGCGCGGCCGGAGGATCGACCTGGTCGAGAAACTCACGCGCCGACACCAGCACGCGGTGGTGTATCGGATCGACTTCGACGATCGTCAACGCCACGTGCTGTCCCAACTGAACTTGCTCCTCAACCGGGGACTCGTCGGGAAGGCCGAGATCGGTCTTTCGGACAATGCCCTCCAGGTCGTCGCCGAGATCGACCACCACCCCGCCATCCTGGAACCGGACCACCTTCCCCTTCAGCTCTATGCCGACCGGATATTGCTCACCGATCTTGAGCCATGGATCTTCTTGCGCCTGCTTCAGACCCAGCGAAATCCGCTTGTTGTCGGGATCGATATTGAGAATCACGACCTCGACCTCATCGGCCTTCGTCACGACCTCAGACGGATGCTGCACCCGTTTCGTCCACGACATGTCCGAGATATGAATCAGCCCGTCGATACCCGGCTCGATTTCCACGAACGCACCAAACGAAGTCAGGTTTCGCACCTTGCCCGTGATCCGCGTCCCAACGGGATACTTCATCGGCAGCACCATCCAGGGGTCCTGCTCGGTCTGTTTCATACCGAGGGAGATCTTCTCTTCCTGAGGATCCACTTTGAGCACAACGGCCTCGATGGTTTCACCAATCGAGACGACGGTCGACGGATGACGTACCGTCCGCGTCCAACTCATCTCGCTGATGTGAACCAGGCCTTCGATACCGGGCTCCAATTCGACAAATGCGCCGTAGTTTGTGATGCTGACGACTTTGCCCTGCAGCCGAGAACCCACCGGGTACTTCTCGGCAACGTTCTCCCACGGATACTCCTGCAATTGCTTCACACCGAGCGAAATTCGCTCGCGCTGCCAATCGATATCGAGGATCTTCACCTCGACGTCCTGGCTGATATTTACAATCTCAGACGGGTGCGTGACGCGGCCGTAACTCATGTCGGTGATGTGGAGCAGTCCGTCCACGCCACCAAGGTCGATGAACGCACCAAAGTCGGTGATGTTCTTCACCACGCCAGTGCGGACCTGACCCACCTCCAACTCCTTCATGAGTTGATCGCGTTTGGTCGCACGCTCGGCCTCGAGGATCACGCGACGCGACACCACGATGTTGCGACGACGTTTGTTGAGCTTGATGATCTTGAATTCATAACTCTCGCCAAGCAGCTCGTCGATATTGGGCACTCGACGCAGGGCGATCTGGCTCCCCGGCAAGAACGCATCGACACCCATCAAGTCGACTACGACACCACCTTTGATCTTCTTGATCAGCGTGCCTTGCACCGGTTCGTCGCTCTCGTATGCCGTGCGGATCTTCTCCCACACGCGCATGAAATCGGCTTTCTTCTTCGACAGGATGACGGCGCCGTCCTCGTCCTCAAGGTTCTCGAGGAAGACCTCGACTTCATCGCCCGGTTGGATCTCTGCAGCGTTCTTGAATTCGTCAATCGACACCGCGCCTTCGGACTTGAAGCCGACGTCGAGAATGACATGGTTATCGGTGACGCGAAGCACTTTCGAGCGGACGATCTCACCCTCTGCAATACTCTGCAGCGTGCTCTCGTAGAGGGCCAGCATTTCCTCATACTGTTCGTCGGAATA